>JALWJP010000073.1 GCA_026997215.1 Nanobdellati archaeon | reverse complement strand
TATAATCTGCATATAATCCAGGCCTTTTTTTTATGTTTATTTTGGACCATTTACTTAAAAATAAAACATATCTCCTTAACATTTCACACCCCTTTTATTTTATATATTTACTTAAACCTTTATATATTTTTTTAATATCTTCTTGTAACTTATTACTTTTCCATAGATAATAATAAAGAGTTAAAAGACCTGTAAAGTTTATAAGTAGAAAATAAGGATTAGACCACCTTATACCGTTAAAAGCATAATTGCTCAATGGCCATAAAAATCTAGTAGGGTTGTAATTCAAAGAGTGAGTAAAGATATCTATTGTTATGTGAATCATCCCTCCAAGTATTTCTTTTTTTCTAAATGTTATAAAAAGAATTAACCAGGTTATATAAGAATGTGTAATGAGATACAAATACGAGGCTACTTTTACAACCAATATACTTTTATCTCCCATTGCTAAGCTGAATCTTAGAGGATCGCTAAAAGGAAATTGAAAGGTTATTAGCAAGTAAATTATATAGATAATTATTGGTAAAAATGCAATGATATCGGGGAGCATACCGAATAGAGTTAACAAGTAAATATTTATCTTACGGCAATATCTAAAAAGTTTGCATCCGCCAAAAACCCATAGACCATGACTTATTGTATCCATGCTTATCACGGAAAACGGCAAATTTCACAATTGCTCATTTTAAATAGGATCGTGATTATGATTTTATTAGGTGATAAGTATGCGTGTTCGAAACCCCCTCGTGCGTAGAGAAATAGAAAAAAGGTTTAGGGAGCTCTCCTCCCTCTATCCTTTTAAATCTTCTTTCATACCTAAAAATAACGAAATTTGTTCCCATTTTCAATTATCTCTCACTTATTTTTTATTCTAATGCTTCTTTTACTTTTTGTACAAAATACGGCTCTGGTAACGCTCCTTCAAAACTATGCTCTTCATTTATCACTATTTTTGGAACAGCCATTACTTTATATTTGTTGGCTAATTCTTCGAATTCCATAGCCTCTATCATATCTCCTCTTATTTTTGGATTTTCTATAGCCATTTGATGAGCCATTAATACTGCTCGCGGACAGTGAGGACATGTAGGTGTAACAAATATTTGTAAGTGTACATCTTTATCTATTCCTTTGATTATTTCTTTAGTTTGAGGAGAAAGATGGCTGTGACCGTGTGATATCATAAATATGCTTTCCACTAAAGAGATGAATTCGTATCCGCTAGGAATGCCGTAGAATCTAACGTTATAATACGGATGCTTTTCACCTGTGATAATTAGTAGAGGGTATTTATCCACACCATATTCTTTTATTTTTTCAGCGTCTTTTTGTGCATCGTATTTTTCCACAACTATTTTTCCTTCGCTAAGTTTTTCTAAAGTAGTTACGATTTCTTCTATTTCTTTACAATACATACATCCTTCTCCGCCTACAAAAATTATTTTAACAGAACCTTCTAATTTTTCTTTAAAATCCTTTTTCAAATGTTCTTGTGTTTTTTCATCTATGAGACTCATGTTTACTCACCTTTTAAATATTAGAATGAATTAGTTTTAAAAAATTAATGAAAGATATTTAGGATTAATAACCCAGGATGTGGCATTAAGCCGAACATAAAAGGGTGAGGCGATTAATATGGCAAAAAGTGCATACCATTATATAGCAGAATTATGGAAGAGACCTTATGACTCTTTACGTGATATCTTAAAAGAAAGATTTATTAGATGGAGAAAGGAAGAAGTTGTGGTAAGAATTGATAAGCCAACAAGATTGGATAGAGCACGGGCTTTAGGATATAAAGCCAAGTCAGGGGTTGTTATAGCGAGAGTGAGAGTTAAAAAAGGAGGTAGGGATAGACCTAAAATAAGAAAGGGCAGGAGGCCTAAGAGAGCAGGTCAATTATTCTTTACTCCTTCTAAGTCCTTACAGCAACAAGCAGAAGAAAAGGCAGCAAAGAAGTTCCCTAACTTAGAAGTATTAAATTCTTATTATGTGGGAGAGGATGGAGTTTACAAATGGTTTGAGGTTATTATGTTGGATCCTCACCATCCTGCTATTGTTAAGGACAAAGAATTAGGATGGATAGCAAGTAATAAACATAAGGGAAGAGTATTCAGAGGATTAACTTCTGCTGGGAAAAAATCTAGAGGTCTAAGATCTTAATCTTTTTCTTTTTAATTTAAAATTCTGCTGCGATGTTTTCTATTATTCCTGAGAACATGGTGGATACTAGAATAAAGGATAGGATGTAGATAAGAGTGCCTATGATAACCACTTTCCATGTTTCTGCTTTTTCTTTAATCTCATCAAAACCCCAATTAATTCTACTAATGAATATTCCTAATAACACCAACATTTCAACTACATAAATACCTATAATTAATTGTGTAATAGGAGCTGGAACTGCATTTTCAACGCTAAATATAAAATTACCTCCTATTCCTGCTGCCATTTCATTACCTCCTTCTAAAGTAAGTTGCTGTTGTAATTGAGCATACATTCCTGACATTTTTAATAGTAATAGTAAGATTAGTTTGCTTACCCCTACTATTACCCCTCCAATAATAGGTATTAAAACATATGCGTTAAACTTCATACTCGAAAGTGTAGAGCTAAGTAAATCGTGAATTTTTTCTTGTGTGGTTCTTATGCTTCTTAAATATCTTGATATGGTTATCATTGTTAATGCAGCGGCTTCACTACCTTTGTTTATTGCTTCGCTTACTATATTCATAATACTGCTGATTAAAGATGAGGGATAGAATTTTATAGCACCTCTTTGCTTATTAAAAACAGCTTCTTTAAAGTTCATTCCGTGAAGAGACATATTTTCCATAATGATGTTAAAGAAATTAGCTATTCTCAAACCTTTCATATCTGCTGAACTTTTTTCTAAAGCTTTCTCAATGGGTAAATTGCTTGCAGTTGCATTTCCTAATGCAAAAAGTGCTTCTTCAAACTCTTTCTCTACTTGCTCTATCTCTTCTCTAATTTTTATTTTTTGGAACACATCTAAATAGAATTTGGCTGCAATTATTGATGCTAAAACAAGAACGATTAATACCGATATGAAAGTTGTAAAATTAGAGTTTTTATCTAGTATATAAAATTGCCAGAATACAAGAAAGAGTAAGAAAAGTAAGGCACCTCCAATGCTAAAAACCACTAAATTTGTAGAGATTTCTTTACCTTTATAAAAGAATTTATGCGGTTTTGGAAGGGAAGGGTGCATACTAATATCTACTTTTCCAAGAGTTGAAGGTCTTTTCTCTAACGTTTGTGTTATAAAAAACCATAGAATCGCAGGAAGCATAATGTCATAAAAGAGAAAGAGATAAAATGTCAGATTGGTGAGTTTTTCACTAAGCATAATGGTTAGAATAGGCAACACTACCATGCCTAATACAGGTAATAAAATACCTATTACATGTATTACTTGCACAGGTAATTCTAATGCTCTACTATAACTTTTCATTCTTTCATCAGAAGAAACAAGTATAACATCTAAAGCTTTGTCTAATATAGCTTCTTTTCTTTCATAACTGCTTTCAACTAAAGCTTCTTTTATAAGATAAATAGCTTGGGTAAATTCTTTTAGATAGTCTCTCCATTGTTCTCCGTAGTGTGCTAAAGCTTCATCAATAGTTTTATATTCTCCTATTTCTACTTTCCACAATAACTCTTTAAGATCGTCTGCTATTTTCCCTTTCATGTGTTGAGATGCGTATCTTACAGCCCCTTCTAAATTACCTGAATTACGAAGATACATTATCATGTAGAGGGTAGCCATCATCAGATCACTACCGTATTTTACACGATTAATGGCTGCCTTTATCGAAGGATATCTATAAATATAGTAAGCAAAAGGCATTCCAAGAAGAAGTGGGAGGTGTTTTACAACTAAAGGTATGTTATTGAAAGGCAAGAAAGAGAATATTAGGTAAAAGATAACCCATAACACTAAAGTTAACCCTATAACCAATACAAAACTATTAAGAATGTCATCTTCTTTAATATTTAGATTAGCGAATAAAATATCTTTATGTAATCTTTCTCTATCTTTTTCTGATAATTTTAATCCTAACATTCTAGAAAAATGACATAATTTTTCATACCAATTTCTAGGTTTATTCATTTCTTCTCTTTCTTTCATAAATCTCTGATATTCTCTTGATGAAAACATCGGTTTTTCTTGTTCTTTTTTTGTTATTATCTCTCCATAGGATCTTAAAAGTTCATCGATTTTTTCTTTGTCTAACTCCACCTTAATCTAACCTCTTTGTTTACCCAATCTTTCCATAGATTATATACTCTGTTATAATCCAGTTCTCCATGCTCTTCCATTACTTCTTCAATGAACACATGAAATTTTTCGTTAGATGCAACAACAAAATCTGCTTCGAGTATTTCATTATTATTTATTTTGTTGCTGAGATTAACTAAATATTCTTTCATTTTTGCTCTTAAAAGTATGTTGTCCCAAACAGCTTCCCAATCATTATGGAATTGTTTTACTCTTTTAGCAATTTCATTTAGTATAAAACTTTCCCCATTAAGCAATGTTTCAGTAGGTTCTAATTCGTCTTTTTTAGCATTATATTCCATTAGCTTAACAAATCCCTTTTCTTTTAACGGGTCTTCATCCCATTCTTTTCTTACTTCTGTGATTTCTACAACTCTTCTGAACATCTTCATTCCGTCTGCTGACTTTATTTTATTGGCAATAATGATGATGTCTGTTGCTTTAAAACTTGTTTTTGGCACTCCTAAATCATTTACTACTCTGTCAAATACACCATAAGGAGAATCACCATGGATAGTTCCTGCAACCACATTAGCTAAAGCTCCAATCCGCATAGATTCATAAAGTGCTTTGGCTTCTACGCTCCTTACCTCTCCTACTATTAAACAGCTATCTCCTAACCTTAAAGAAGTTCTTATGGCTTCATCTGCAGGCATTTCGTTTTGAGCTTGACTTAATGCAGATCTTGCTTTTAATCTTTCAATGTTGTACCCTAAATTTATATAATATTCTAAAGGTAATTCTAAGGTATCCTCTACACTCACAATTCTGTATTTTCTCATTATTTCTGAGATGAGAGATCCTAAAAGCGATGACTTTCCTGTTCCTCGTGTACCTGCTATTAATATGGTTCTTGCTCCATCTACTATAAAACTTATAAGTCCTGCTGCTAAGGGATTAAGCATCTTATGTTTTATGAAAAGAGGTAATGTCCATGGTCGGTCTCTATGCCTTCTAAAAGCAAATGCTAATCCGTCTGGTGATAGGTTTCGAGTTATAGCAGCTATTCTTGCACGTGCTCCTCTTACTTCTATTTCTGTATCTAATACAGGTGAACTTTCATCTAATGGTCTTCCTGATTCTATTCTAAAGCGAGTTGCCCATGCTTCTACATCTTCATAAGTTGGCACAAGGTTTGTTTCACATTCTCCGTATATTGCGTGATTAACAAAGATAGGGTTTTTCCCTACAGGAGCATTTACATAGAAATCCTGGATATTCTCATCCTGTAAAAGTAGTTCGATTATTCCATAACCTGCTGTATATCTTACTAATATCTTCGATAATAGTTTTAATTCTTGTGATTTAAGAGGATATTGCATTCGTTCTGCTATCTCTAATATTAAATCCCGCCCTATGTTGTAAAAAACTTCTCTCATCCTTTCAGGATCGGCAAAATCACTTTTCTTAGGTTTATGTTCCGAAAGATATCTTCTAGCAATGTCTAATATTTCATACAATTTTTCGTTTAGATTGAATTCTGTGGGTATGATATGGTAAAAAAATAAAGCTTTATCCTTTAACTTGTATATTTCCACTTTCCCATCTTCAATCTCATACTCATTAACTTTTTCACCATTTTGAGGCGGCAGTATGCTATAACGAGTGAGCATAAAATTTGGTCTAATGATTGGATGAAATAATTCTCTATAAATACTTCTATCTCCTATTTTATATCCTATGAGCTTATCTTTTATTGAATTAATTAATTTGGTTTCTTCTAATGCTTTTTGTAAAGGTAGAAGAGCATGATTTAAATAATGTGCTATGCTTTTTTTTACTTTATCGTTAGTGGCAACTTTATAAATTGCTTTTTGTTTTATTATTTCATGAGATAGTTCCACATATGCTCCAATAGGATCTCTTCTTAAATCACTTAACATAACTTTTTGAAGAAATCCTAGCCTTGACTCTACTTTCTCATCCTCGAAGGGTGTTACTTTGTCTAAACTGATGATTCTTTCTATTTTAACAAATTTGTGAAGAAGATGTGCGATTTCTTTTAATAGCATAACTTGATCATAATCGTAAATGAAATCTCTTGATTGTCTTAATACTATTGTTGTGGCTTTTGGGTACTGCATAAGTGCATCTATTGCTATGCTCATCCATATTTCATAGTCTTCTAAGGAAGCAGGAAATAAATGTTTAGTACAATCTATTAATATAGTATTTGTTTGCGGGTTATACGAGACCAAAGATTGCTGCGTTTGTTCTACCATAAACTATATATTGTTTATGTGATTATATAAATATTATGACTTCAAAGGGTATGTCTTCTACTATTAGAATTATAGTTACCATTGTGGTTTTGTTAGTGGTGGCTTTAGCTTTGCTGGTTGCTGTAACTGGTAGTGTAAGTGATTTAACTTCTAAAACAAAAGGAGTAGTTAATAAAATTTTAGGTGAAAGCAAAAATAATAAGGATTCTACTTCTGACAATGGAGAAATAAATGATTTGATAAATGATATTAAAAATATGGATTAATCTTCCGTACTACCTATGAGTGTTATGAGCGTTATTAAAAATACAATTACTAAGAATACTCCTAAATATTGTGGATCTATGAATACCCAGAATATATCAAAAACTTTACCGATTGTATTGTAAAACAATACTAACACCACTAAAAATACTATCGCTAATACAGCCCATCCTATTCCTGATAACTCTTTTACATACCTTACATTACCGCCTTCCTTTTTTTCTTTTTCTGTATAAAATAAATCCCATATTGGTATTCCAAAAGCTGACATTGCTATTGGAATTAGCATAAGGAATAATACGAAAGCACCCCATTGAGTTAAAAGTTCTGCTAGTACATTACCTAATGTGCGAGAAGGCGGATAATAATACATAATTAGGAATGCCATAGACATAGAAATTATCAGATTTATTTTTCTGCTGTCTTTTTGTGATGAAGTAACAGGTCTATTGGCTTTCTCACTTTGTGATGAAGCAATATTTGTTCCTTTGCCGAAAAGATCTACTCTTTCTAACAAACCAAATATTATTGCGAAGTAAAGCATAAAAGGTAATAAATAGTCAAAGAATCCTACTCTTTCTGCGACTTCCAAAAATTCTCCGAAATAAGTGTATGCCACTTTGATCACCTTATTGTTGTATGTATTCGGCGGGTATGCTGATAGAACCGCAATCTTTGAGGATTATTTTTATCTCTTCTATAGGATAAGGTGTATTAACTTTGAAACCGTAATATTTTTTATCTCCTTTTTCTAAATACATCGGTGTATCCACTTCATATACATATCCTTTAATGTTATAAACTTTGGCCTTTGTTATGTATGCTTCTTCCTCTCCTACATTCTCTAAATACATTGTTGTTACATTTTCTGCTGTAATGTTAAATGTAACGTTTTCGAAGTTAATTGCTATGTTACTACAATAATCTGCAGTTTTAATGCTTTGCTCTGACTCATCTGCTTTCTCTTTTACCAACCCTGAATACCAATGAGCGTAAAGTAATCCTATGCTTACAGTAATAACTACAAGTAAAACAGCACTAATGAATATGCTTGCACCTTTGTGATAATTATAATGCACTTATTTCACCTGTATTATGGTGCTTATAGGTGTGTCTAATTTGTTCCAACCACCGTACGGTCTTATTATTCTTGCAGTTATTCCTGAACAGGATGTATAGAACACTACTTTATCTAAATCGTTCTCACTAGTTATACCTAATTTTTGTGCTAATGAAGTTATATTTATATCTACGTATTTGCTTTCATCTTTCTTTAAATTAATGATTTCTTCAAGTGGCCGAGGAGTTGTGGAGTCTCCGTATCTATTAAATATTTGGATTTGTTCAATATCTACCTCACTCAATCCATTATTAACGATGTATGCTTCAAAAATATGATTGTTGTTCCATGATGCATTATAACTTGCGAATTCAGGTCTTATCTCTAAGTTAACATAACTACATTCTATTTTTCTCTCACTTTCCTCAGCAACTGTTTGTTGTTTGTCTGTAAATCCTTTGATCCATACTGTAAGAAGAGCAGCTACTGTCATTGTGAATGCTATTAATAATACTGCTGCCACTAACGGAGACAATCCTTTCCTTTTATTGATCATATTTCTCACCTAAACGTATTATAAATATTTATTGGAACTTAACATATATATAATTTATGACTTTACGAGATATTATTGTTGGAAGAACTCCTGAGGATCTAGAGCGTTTCGGTGAAAAAGGTACTGGATATATTGGGAACCATTATGTAGGTTCTAAAAAAGAGGCCCATTTGGCTAATAAAATAAAAATAGATTTTCTTCGACCTCATTTAATTGGTATTTTTGGAAAAAGAGGGACAGGTAAAAGTTATACCTTAGGTATAATAGCCGAGGAATTAATGGAATTAGAAGAAAATATAAGTAAGAATATAGGTGTTTTACTTATTGACACTATGGGTATTTACTGGTCTATGAGGTTGCCTAATAAAAAGGATAGAAAATTGCTCACTGAATGGGGCCTTGAACCAAAAGGTTATCCTATTAATTTAATCATTCCGCAAGGTTTGGAGAAAAAATATAATGAAATGGGTGTGGAATACAATCAAGTTTTTAGTATTGCTCCTAAGGAAATAAGTTTTGAGGAATGGTGTTATATTTTAAGTTTTGATCAAAACAGCGAATATGCTCTTATACTTAATAAAGTTTTAGATGTGTTAAAGAAAGAGGAAACTTACGATATCAATACTCTTATAAAAAAAGTAGAAGATTTGTTTGGAAATGATAAAGAAGCAAAAGTAGTTAAAGCAAAATTAGAGATGGCAAAGCAATGGGATTTATTTACCGAGGATTCTCCTTCTTTAAGAAAACTTATTATTCCTGGAAGAATCAATATTTTAGACATTAGTCAATTAGGGCTTGAGTTAGGCGGATGGGGAACTCGGAGCTTAATCGTAGGCATATTGGCACGAAAACTTTTAATGTATAGAATAGAAAGTAGAAAGATAGAGGAACAAGAAAAGATATATGAGGAAAATATTAGAGACAAATACGCTGATTATGTGCCTATAACCTGGTTATTAATAGATGAGGCTCATCAATTTTTACCTGCCGTGGGAGAAAACGCTGCTACTTTGCCTTTACTTCAGATAATTAAAATAGGGAGAGAACCCGGTGTTAGTTTGGTGCTTGCAACACAAATGCCTTATAAACTTCATTCAGAAGCAATATCTCAAGCTGATTTGGTTATATCTCATAGGCTAACAGCTAAAAAAGATATACTTGCTTTATCAGAGATAATGCAAACTTATCAAAAGTATGATTTAGCAGATTATTTTGATGCTATGCCCCGAGAAAAAGGTTCTGCCCTTATCATGGATGATAACTCAGAGCGTATTTATGAAATAAGGATGAGGCCTCGTAAAAGTTGGCATGCAGGAGAAAGTGCTATTGCTTTGGAAGAATACTGATTATTAAAAAATTTAAATAAAAAATTTAAAGTTTTTTATCCATTACATTCTATGCAGCCAAGATTTATTTTTGTTATAGGTGGAGTTTTATCTGGAATAGGTAAGGGAGTGGTAACTGCTTCTTTAGGATTGCTTTTAAAAAGTGCCGGTTTTAAAGTTACTGCTATTAAAATAGATCCCTATGTGAATGTAGATGCAGGAACTTTAAATCCTAAAGAGCATGGTGAGGTTTTTGTTACGGCAGATGGTGGTGAGACTGATCAGGATATAGGAACCTATGAGCGATTTCTGAATCAAAATCTCTCTAAAGATAATAGTATTACCACAGGAAAAGTTTATAAAGCAGTTATAGAAAAAGAGCGTAGTCTGTATTACGGTGGGAGGGATGTAGAAGTTATACCTGATGTTTCTAATGAAGTCATAGAACAAATAATGAAAGTAGCAAAAGATCATGAAATAACTGTTGTGGAGATAGGAGGAACCACAGGTGATATAGAGAATTTAGTATTTTTGTATGCGGCACGTAGTATAATGCAGCAATATCCGAGCATTGCAATAATGGTAAGTTATGTTCCTTATCTTGCTAACGTAGGCGAGCTTAAAACTAAACCTACTCAACATGCTATTGCTAAGTTAAGAGAAGTAGGTATTGAACCTTATTTAGTTATAACTCGTTCTCCTCTACCTTTAGACGACATAAGAAAAAGAAAAATAAGTAGGAATAGCTTTATTCCTTATGATCGCATAATTGATGCTCCTGATCTCTCTAATATCTATGAAGTGCCTATTTTGTTTAAAAAACAACAATTATTGGAAAAAGTTTTAGAAGGTCTGGATTTAAAAGAGAAGGAAGCAAATATAAAGGAATGGGAAAAACGTGTGGAAAAGATGAATAATGCTAAAAGAAAAGTTAAGATTGCGTTAGTAGGAAAATATGTGGAAGGAGAGCATAAGGATGTTTATATTTCTGTGAGAGAGGCTATTAAACATGCATCAATAGATTTAAATGTTAAACCCGTCATAACTCAAATCTCATCTTTTGATTTAAAATTATCTGACTTAAAATCTTATGATGCTCTTGTTATTCCAGGAGGGTTTGGAAGTAGAGGTGTAGAAGGGATATTGGATGCGATAAGATTTACAAGAGAAAATAATATCCCTTTATTAGGCTTATGCTATGGTTTACAACTTTCTGTTATTGAATTTGCTCGGAATGTAGCGGGTATGGAAGGAGCTAATACAACAGAAATAGATCCTAAAACCCCTTATCCTGTAATTGATATATTACCTGAACAACGTGATCTTATTGCTAAAAAGCAATATGGTTCAACAATGAGACTTGGTGAATGGGTTGCTGTCTTAAAGGAGGGTACCAAGGTTTATGATCTCTATGGAAAAAAAGAAGTAAGCGAAAGACATAGACATAGATATGAAGTTAATCCTGTTTACGTGGATGCCCTTAAAAAATCAGGATTGGTTATTTCGGGAGTGAGTAAAGACAATAACAAGATTGTAGAATTTATTGAACTTAAAAAACATCCGTTTTTTATAGCGACACAGGCGCATCCAGAACTTAAGTCTAGGTTTATGAGGCCCCATCCTTTATTTATAGGTTTGCTTAAGTCATCTATGTAATTATGAAGAGTTCTCCTTTCCCTTTTATGACTTTTCCTTTGAATCTTTCTTTTACAATGTCATTTGCTTTTTTACCTGCAATCACGTAATTATTCTTTAACTTAACAATTACTGTATCTGTTACTTTTTTTGCGAGAAACATTTTAGCTGTTTTTATTCCCTCTTTAACATCTCTTTCAAAGGAAAGATCTATCTCTCCTAGGTTATCTTTTACTTTAGCATTTTCTAAAGCATATTTCATTAATATTGCTTTTAAAGATTCTACTTCTTTTTCTTTTTCTTTAGCTATTTCAAAAAACTTTTCAGCAGTTTTTGCTACTTGATTACGCGAAACCCTCAATATGTTAGCAGCTTTATCCAATTCTTCCTCAACTTGCTGAACATATTTTAGGGCTGCTTTTCCAGCCACGTATTCTAGTCTAATTACTCCATCTTGGATTTTTTTAACATCTATTATTTTTATAAGACCTGCTTCTATTGTGTTATTTAAGTGAGTTCCTCCACAAGCTTCTATATCGTAATTACTTATTTTAACTATTCTTAATTCTTTTCCAGGAACTGCGCCTCCTTGATATATTCTAAATCCATATTTTTTTTCGGCGATATTGCGCGGCACTATTGTTTTTTCTATGTTTATTTCCTTTTCCACAATTTCGTTGGCTATATTCTCTATATCTTTAATTTGATTTTGAGATGGTAACTCATAATGAGTAATATCTAATCTTCCTTTTTCTATAGTTTTTTCCGCACCTGCTTGCCATACCCAATTCCCTAATACCTCACGAGCAGCGTAATTTAAGATATGTGCAGCAGTATGATGCTTAGCTAATTGTGCTCTTCTTTCAAAATCAACAATACCTTTAATTTTACTTCCTTCTTTTAAACCTTCTGTGTTTTCTACCTCATGAACAATAACTTTATCCACTTTAAATACTTTTTTAACATAATATTCTTTATTGTTCGCCAATATTTTTCCAATGTCGTGGGATTGACCTCCTGAAGTAGGGTAGAATTCTGTTTTATCTAAAACCACATACTTGTTATGAAGTATCTTGATTATTTTCGCTTCAAATCCTTTGGGTCTCCAATCACCCCAATAAAGAGGTATGGTGGGAGGTAACGAGGAAACATCTAATTTAACTGCTTCTTCATGTCCCTCTTTACGTCTCTTTTCGTTTCTTTTGCTTAAAGCTGCATAAAAATTAGAAGGCACTTCTTTTATGATACCTGCTTTAACTAGCCATTCAGGTAATATTCCTTGACTCTCATATAGCTCCATTATTTTTTCCAAACTTATTTGCTTTCCTTTTAATCCTTTGATTATTTTATGTGCTTTTTCTTTTGTTGCTTTATACTTTTTTTCTTCAATACTGAGAATTTGCACTGCATCAGCAACATGTTCTTCTAATTCTGGATATTGTGGTTTTAAATAGGATGCATGCTTTTCTAATATTTTATACAGATCTATGCCGTACTTTCTTCTTTCTATAATTTCAAAGACTCTTCTTGCAATTATTCTAAGGTTGTATCCTCCTCCTACATTACTAGGTAAGGCTCCATCAGCAATTGCAAATAATAAAGTGCGGGTATGTTCTGCAATAGCAAACAATTCTGCTATTGGTTCTATTTCTTCTTTAAGTAAAGAGACATCTATGCCTGTTTTTTCCGAAACTAATTTCCATGCTTTTGTAGCATCCACTTCATCAAAATTGAGTAAAGAAGAGTAAGGTAAGAATTTTAACCATAGATCTTTATTATATTTTAATCCTGTGGATCTATACAAATAACTCATTACTGAAGGGAATGTGGTTTCATATGAAGTTTCATAACCATGAGTATACCATGCAATTCTCTCCTGACCCATTCCCATATCTAAAACTGCTAATTCTAAGGGTTTAATATCGTTATCCTTTACTTCATACTGCATATATACTTGATTTCCTATCTCTAATCCTCGTGCAAAGAATTCCATACTTGGACCTGCATTACCTCCTCCAGCCCATGCATCTTCATGATAAATAATCTCTTCCTTTTTTATACCTATACCTTCGACTAACCAATCATGAATATCTTCTAAGTATTTATTTTTATCGTATTCTTTAGGAGGGACAAATGCATGTTGTCCTATCATAACAAATCCTGTGTAATGTCTGCCAGTGTAACCTACATTATCTATGTCATTGAATCTTAAAGAAAATTGAGGAATAATTAAATGTTTTGATGGAGGCTCTATTTCTCCCTTTACCACATATGGTTGGAAAGGAGCAATAGATGCTATAACAAAATCTAAATCGTCTCTCCACCTCGCTATTACTGGATATCTGTTTACAACATCATAACCCTTTTTTTTAAACATTTTTGAAAATACTTTCCAACTCGCAATATAATCTAATTTATTTTTTGCATTATCTTCTTTACCAATAAATTTATAACCTCCTATGCACTCTGGTTCTCCACATATTTCTCTTTCTTCATCTAATGTCCAAAAATATTTACCACATTTTTTGCATTTTTTTCTTATATATCCTTTGCTTTTTAGAAAATCAACAGGATAGTATTCTTCAGGTTTTAATGAAGCTTTTTTTAATATTATTTCTTTAATTTTCTTGTTATCCATACCTATTTTATTAGATAATAAGTTTAAAATAGTTTAGGAAATATAAGTAGTGTTATGGTGAAATGGAGAAGAACACATTATGAAGTTCGTTATATTAATTATGATGAGAACTTAGTTGAAAAACTTGGTAATTTTATTTCTATTTTTTATGAAGATCCTTTTAATAAAAAAGGATTGTATGAAATATGGAAAACGATTATAAAAGGGAATTTCCGCCCTTTTAAGAACATTGATGTGAAGGAGTTAGAAGAAGCCTATCATCATTTAAAAAAAGAACTTATTAGTAAAGGAGTTTCTGAGGAAGAAATGTACGGGTTTGATGCTTTTAAAAAATTAGTTAAAGGGTGTTGGAAAGAAAGATTTTATGAATGGTTGTTAAATTATTTGGGAAAACCAGACTATAGGAAAAAAATTAATATTTCAAAGGAACAGAGGTTAAGACATTACTTACAACAACTTTATACTTTAACTCTAAGCAAAGCTATATAATATTTTAATGCCATACTTAATAATTATGAATGTAAAGAATGTAATTTATGTGATGTTAGTATTAGCAGTTTTTTCATATTATCAAGGTTACGCTACAGAAGTAGTGCTTACAGATATTTATGACTCTCCAGACCCTGTAAATGTGATTAACGCTTCTATTACTATTTCTGTAGTTGTTAATAGAGTGGATGCATCAGAAGATACTGTAATTTTACAAATTCTCTCACCCGAAGAAGTGAACGTGACACCTTATAAAAGCGAATTTTTGGATTCTCAACGTAATAAATATTATTTTCAATTTGATCCTTCTATGAGTTCCTTGTATGTTTATAGAATATGGGCCAATAATACTAATGGTGAAGTAACTATTAGCGACCAATATACTTTTGAAAGCGCATATTTTCCGTATCTTGTGGGGATTGAATATAATGATAAAACTAAATGGGATAATGGAACCATAGACTTTAATGTAACTGTGCAAAAATGGATTGAAAATATTACTGACGTTATAATAGAGGTGTATTATCCTGAACATAACAACGTAAGTTTGATAAAGTACTATGAAGAAGGTAATATAAGTAAATGGTATGGGTCTTACGATCCTAACATCACTTCTCTTCTCCTTTATGATCTTTTTGATCCCGTATATGATTTTCGTGTGTATCTAAAAGATAATTCTTCTTTCTTTACTGTTCATGATGGTTATAATTTTATAGCAGAAGGTTATTATCCGCAAATAAAAAATATAAAACTCTCGGGTAATGTTACAATAGGAAGCAACATAACCATTAATGTTTACGTTGATGATAGGACAAATGCCACTAATTCTAGTAGTAATATAAATTACAGTTACGTTTTTTTAATACAACCTGATTTAAGTTACGTGACGTTTCCTTTGATAAGAATTAATGAGAGTTATTATGCGGCAAACTATACTTTGCATTATGATGGTGATTATTACTTTAAGGTTTATTTCTATGATGAAGAAGGGAATAAAGTTGTGAGTGGTTATAACGCTTTTTCTACTTATGGTAATGTTTTTGAATCTGTTAATATTACCGTGAGAGTAGCACCTAGCTGTCAAGCACGTATATGGCTTTTACCTGATGAAGATAAGATATTGGTTAATCAAACTGTTATATGGTTGAGTATTTTTGAAAATTTTGGTAATGTTCCTTTGAATGAAACCACTAACATTTCAGTAAGAAAAGATGTAATTAATCCTGGCGAGGAGAAATGGGTTAAGCTACCTCCTAATATATTTGCTTATGCCATTGATAAAGAAGAAGAGGTTCCTTTATTAGATGATAGTTTCTTCTTTTTGATATGGTTTACTCACGGATTACCTTTGGGTAATTATACTGCTGAAACATGGTCTACTTATTGGGCTAACGTTTCCTTAGAAGATAACGAATATTTTTATTGTAATGGTACAGTGAACGACACAGTTCATTTTGAGTTGGTGGAAGCGATAGGTGAAACCAGACCATCACCTTTTTTAGTAATAAGAGAGATGCCAGAACAGATCTATCAAAATGATCGATGTCTCTTAAGCAACTCTTCTTTTGATTCCTGTATTTCCACGAAGATTAGAATGATTTTGTTTAATAGAGGAAGCAGTTTAGCTTACGACATTCATGTGAAGGAAAAAATTATGCAATCTTTCTGTAACGCCAGTTCTTCTGATTTCTGTAAGCTAGGAGGAATAAGATGTATTAATTCTTCTGATTATACTTGCGCTATTACAACTAATGAAAGTTTAGGAGAGCTCGGAAGTTTAGAGTTTAATATAACTAGACCTGTTGCCCCTCGTGAATATGTTATATTAGAATATGAGCTAATACCTTCGCCTTACTTATTCGTATATGATAATAAGACTGCTTATGGTTTTGAGTTAAGAGGTACTCACAGATATGGTGAGGATACTAAAACATATATTATTCAAGAAAATGATGGTAAAGTTAATATTCCTGAAAGTAAGACAATGGTACTAAAACCTTTGCCTTCATTTAATTATGATATTATTGTGGGTTCTGCAAATAGTACCGAAGAAAGAAGAACCTTTAAAGCAGAAGCTTTAGAGACTTTTATTGTTAAAGCACCTTTTGTATCCACTATCTCTACCTCTTCATGGGAAATAAATTTAACTTTACCCTCTTATTTTAATGTAGTTTCTTGCAGTCATGTGGCAGGACCTTTATGTAGTTGTAATGTTTATTCTAATTACACTAATACGACTTATTCTCCTTATCCTGTAATTGTAAATTGTAAAGGTATGGAAGCAGTTAATGAAGGAAGTGAAGTAGTTTTTAGCTTTGACGCTAATGTCTCAACTTACGGGGATTTCCTTATTCCTGTTACTGCTAATGATACCATTCCTATGGATGAAAGATATTTACCTGGTTTATTTTTATTGTCTACTACCCGTCAAATAATTGAGACTCCTAAACCACAACCAGAACCAACACCTCAGCCTCAACCTGTTCCTCAACCTACGCCTCAACCTCAACAAGGACCGGAACTACAGCAGGAGCATTCTCCTAAAATAGAAATTGTGATAAGACCTTTAAACGACAGTTATGTGGTTTATCAAGGCGATACCTTCCCCACTTATTTTGAGATAGAAAATATCGGTAATGCTACAGCAGAGAACATAACTTTAGAGGCAATACTTCCTTCTGCATTGTGGAGTCAAAGTAAAAATTGGATAAATATCTTAAATCCAGGAGAAAAAGTTAATAGAACTTTAATGTTATCTGTGTCAGAAAATTTAGTACCAGGAACTTATATTTTACCTGTTAAGGCGATGGTGGGTGATAAGATAGGAGATATAACCTATATAAAAGTAATTGTAAAATTCGGTAAAAATTTGGCTAAGTTAAAGATAGTGGAGTCTGCAGTTGAAATAGAAATAGAGGAAGGGGAAGAAATTATTATGCCTGTTTTGGTAAAGAACGTAGGAAAGAAGATTCTTCATAATGTGAGTATACGTTTAGAGAATATTGATGAATGTTTAATGTATTATAATTCCACCAAACATGAAATAAAATTAAATGGATCAACCACTATTAATGTCCATTTAAAAGCCAAGAAAGTAAAAAATAAGGTATGTAAATCGTTGCTTATTGCATACTCAGATGAAGGTGCATACGATTTTACACCTTTGATTATAAAAGTTTATCCTAAACCTGCTATGCTTCCATTAAGAGGTTATATAACACCCTTTATTTCGCTTTTATGGACTTTTATATTTATAATTTATGCAGTTATAAGAAAGAGAAAAGCTATGCATGGAGAAGTAGCTCAAACCAAGGTGCCAAGAATGATACTTTATTTATTGATGACAGGAGAACTTATAATCATCGTTTATGTAACTTTATGGATTCTTGGAATAGTGGGTGGGTTTTAATGAGAAGATTTTATGATTTAGGATTAAAGCCTTTACAGGGTTTAATAAGAGAGGCTTTAGTGAAAAAAGGTTTTTATAAAGTGGGTGTAAGAAATGCATTAAGGGAGATAAAAGGAGTTAAGGAAATAATTTATTTAAGGGAAATAAATTATAAAAGCAACAACCCCTCACATCTTATTTATGCTTCTGCATCGGATTATAAAGAGAGTAGAAAACTTGTGGAAAAAGGTAAAATTGATTTGTTAGAGGATATGCCTTTCATTTTTTTTAAACACTCTTTGGATTACGTGCTTATAAAATTAATGGCTGAGAACAATGTAGCTATGAGTTTTAACCTTAAATCTTTTCTAAAGTTAGATGAAGAATCTCAAATTAAATATATGCGAAAGGGTATGAAATTAATAAAGTTGGCTAATAAATATGATGTAAAAGTCATAGTTGTGAGTGGTGCTGAAAGAAAACAGGAGTTAAGATATGCT
>JALWJP010000072.1 GCA_026997215.1 Nanobdellati archaeon | reverse complement strand
AATCTTTATATTAAAGAACCTTCGTATCAAAAAATAAATAATACTCAAACACAGCTTAATATCAAATGCACTTATTTAAAAAAAGGTATAAAAATAGATGCTATCTCAAACACTAACGAACCTGTAACTCTTTTTATAAACAACTCTCATGCTTCAGCATACAAAACATTTAAGAAAAATCTAAGTCTTATTGTTCCTTACGAATATATTGAAATTTATTATAACAATTCTTTTATTAAAAGTTGTAAAAAAGAAAGTTCATTACCTACCGGAAGATTTATAGCACTTACTTCCTTTATCAAAACCATTATTTCATGGATAAATGCTTTACTAAGGTGAGGTTATGAAAAAAGTCAAAAGTTATGAGGAATTAGTTGCATTAGCACATCCAGTAAGGTGGAAAATATTACAATTACTTTCTAAAAAAGAAATGTATCTTTACGATATAGCAAAAAAACTCAATATGTCTCCTCCCGCAGTCCATTATCATATCAATATTTTAAAACCTTTCTTAACGGTTAAAAAAATAAAAACTAAAAACAAACTGGAAAAGCACATATATAGCATAAAAGATGATGCTCTTCTTATTCAATTATCCTCCTCTTCTCTAAACCTCTACAAACACTCGCCTTACAAAAAGTTTTTAAGTAATAAAGTAACCATAGTAGTAGGTTCTCCAGATCCTCATGGCAAATATAAGGTAAGAGCAAGAGATGCCTATCTCGCTGCAGAATTAGCCAATTATTTGGGAAAAACAGGTATAGATGCTAAAGTAGTGTGGGATACGGAAGTTAAAAGTTTGAAACTTTATGATCAAAACCTTATAATAATAGGAGGCCCGTTATCTAATGTAATAACTTATGATTTAAACTCTCATTTACCTGCAAAGTTCGATAAAGAAAGTGGATTTCGAGCCATTACATATAACAATCAGTTAATATCCGAGGAAACTATAGGTTTAATATATGGAGGTAAGAACCCGTACAGCCCCAAACACTCACTGCTTTTATTAGCAGGTACCACACTACAAGGCACAAAATCTGCTATACTTGCCATAACAAATGAAAAAATAGAACTTCCAGGAGGTTATATAGTTGAAGGAATAGATAAGGATAGTAACGGTATTATCGATGATATTGAAATAATAGCAACTATTTAAGCTCTTCTTTAGTCCATTCTGCTATCCTGCCTTTTTCTTTAGCAGCATTACCTAAGAAAGTATGCTTCTCTTCAGGATGCAACAACATACCTTCTAACGGATCATACGCATGCTCTATTAACACACGTTGCTGTTCAGCAAGTAATGCCTCATCAATACCAAAGAACTCAGCAGGTAATTTATCAGGAGGAATATCATTTTCTAAGGCCATTGCAAATTTTCTAAAGGCTAAAGCACTTTGAGCTATACCATAAGATCCCATTTCAACAATAAAGTAAGCATTTTTCATACCTTTCTTCCGGAGTTCCCACATCCATTCATAAAGCACAAACATCTCATCTGATAGCAAAAAAATAGGTCCGTGCTGCCCTTTATAGGGCCGAGGAGCATTAACATGTAACATCCTTATATGCTTACCATCTCCTTCATTCAAAGACTTTGCATCTTCTACAGGATCTATAAGATTAGTACTTAAATGCTCGAAATCTATATTATAAGAAAAGATATCCTTATAAGGCCCTTGCTTTCTTTTAATAATATCTGGTCCTCCTTTCCTTATAAGATCTGCTGCATATTCAACAATACTCTTAACTAAAATCACATGGTGCTTTCCTTTCATTATTCTTAACTTGCCTGCTATAGCGTCATTTCCGGGTTGCTCTGTTTCAACAAATATTTGGATAGGTTTACCAAAACTACCCCCTCTTTCTGCATAATCATAAATACTTTCATTATTAAAAGGGACCATATCTTCTCTAACAAAAGCCCCTATCTTATAAAGCCATTCAGGTAAAGTATCCATTGCCCATTCATCCTTAACAAAAAGATGTCCTTGGATATACTTACTTGCTACAGCAGCAACCATATCCTCTGCTATTTGCAAAGGAGTTCTTTTCTCTTTATTCAAAATAAAATCCTGAAAACCCTTACTATATTTTTCCAATCTTTCCAAAAAAGGCTGCATTCCTTGCTTAGTAGTGTAATAAAAAAAACTCCTCATATCTTTAAATCCTAAATTAGTTGCCAAAATAACATCATCAGGGTCATATGCATCATTCAAATTATTCTCGTAATTTAGACCAACCATATTCAACCACAAATAATCTTTTGTTATATACATATATTTGGCTGTTACAATATAGGCTACCTCCTCCCCTGCTTCGCTTCCTTTTATCTCAGACCAATAATAAAAAGATTCATCTAAATCGATTCTTCCCGATTCCAATAAATAAAGCGCTTTAATAGCTCTTTTCTCATAATCGTCTATCTCTTTATTCTTATCACTTATTATATCATACACTATTTTTCCCAGTTCTCCCTTCAAACTATCTTTATAAGTATCTATAACCTCTCTTATGATGTTAACAAACTGATCATAATAGTTTCGTGGAATATCTTGGCTTCTTTGAGTAAGCATTCTTTGAATCTCTTCTAAGATCTTTTCTAATTCTTTTTCCTCCTCAAACTCCGCTACAAAATTACCCCCTAAACTATTTATATGTACTTTCTCTATTTGAGATAAGATAGATAGTAAAGAAAGAACCTTATCCTTTAATTCTAAAAATATAGATTTAACATTTTCTAAAATATCAACTTCATTTTGAGATAATTGATTATTAGCTAAGATGTCATCAAGTGTCTGTACTATATTTTCTATCTTCGTAATAGAAGATTGCCAAGCAGAAAGAGTCTTTTCTTTAATATTAGGAAAATACTTATTAACCCACTTATTTCTTACTTTTTTAGCATTCTCTACACCCGAAGTATAATCCTCCTGATAATAAAAATACAAAGCTAACTCAGGATCCATACTATAACCTCTTATTTCAAAAAGCACATACATAAGTCTTGCTTTAAAGTAATCCTTTAAAGAAAAACCAGGAGGATTACGGTGTATTTTTCTATAACAAGGATCCACGAAATTATTGTATTCCTGTCCTTCAAATAAAGTTGTTGTTTCGCCATCAACCTGTCTTATCCACCTACCAAGATTTATACCTGTAAAAGAATAAAGTTGACCCCTTGCTCCATATCTTTCCTCAGGAGAAACACCAAAAGCTATATTCGGTCTAGGATGGCTAGAAGAATGGAAAAGAAAATATTTGGCTCCTAAGATCTCACCACAGGAATAAGCTGTTCTCTGCACAGTTCTATGATGCAAAGCCCATTGATTGGCTAAAGCAATACCTAAATCCACTGCTGCTTGATCAGTAACAGGGGCATGAATACCTATCTCTAATCCTTGATATCGTTTAGCTTCTTCTATCATTTCCCTAAGATATCTCTCATTAATCTCACTTATTGTTTCATAATCCAATTGAACAAATTCAAAACCAAATAAACCCCCTTTCATGTATTTACGCATTAATCCAAGATCTTTAAAGGTTTCAGGACTGCGTTGAATCATAGCAAAACCAGGTGTTGCCCCCACTATATAACCAATAGGTCTATTAAGATCATCCCATTTAGGTTTTCTTTTGGTATTCATCCAATCTAATGAAATTTTCTCTATTTTCTCCTTTTCTTCTTCCTTAGACTTACCTCTAATTTTTTCTAAGACTTCATTTAACCATTTATTCATATATTTTAATTAGATTTTAAACATTTATATTGTTTTTTAATTAAAAAACAAGTAAATAAATACCCCATACAAAACTTAACACCCCTATGATTATACCGACTATGCTTTGACCCTCGTGCTGAATCTCTAAAGAATCTGGAAAAACAAAAGTAAACCAATAACCCAGATAAACTAAAAGTAATCCAATTAACTTTCTTATAATTAAATACCAAGGCATACTTACATAAATGAGATAAGTACCTGTGGAGAGCATTAAAATAGCAAGAGCAAAACCTATATAAAAACCTTCATTTGATAAAGGCAATCTAAAAAGAAAGTATACCATTAAGATACCTACAATAAATAAGCTTATACCTAATAATTCTAATCCCGCCATATTATAAAATAATCCTTAATTATATATATGCTTTTAACCTAAATCATAATTATGGTATGGGCAAGAAGTAAAATGATCATACAAGAATATCCTTATGAACAGAGAAGAGATCTCATAATAGGGTGGGCAGGTAAAAACCCTGAAAAAGCTTATTTAGAAATATACCACATAATAAAAGATGTGTTTAACGTTCCTGATAGTCATATTCAGGAAGTGTTATTTCAATGGGACACCTTGGGAAACAAAGAAAAATTTAAAGTGATATGGAGAGTTGTTAAAGATTTTGATATTTATAGTTATTTAAGAGTAGACATTTCCTTAAGTGGTGAAAGCGTTAATGGATATGGGAAACTAAATATTTATATAAAACCCAGATTTCTTACAGAATACCCTCAAGATAGTTTATTCCAACAAACCATTCTTTATGAAATGTGGAGAAGATTTTGGCATGTTGTGTTTTACGATAAAGTAAGAGCCAGATATCTTGAAGAAAGTAGAGCACTTCTTCGTGAATTTCAAGATAGACTAAAACAATTGTTTGAATCTTTAGCATCAGAAGGAGGTGAGGAAGTTGCGTCAAAAGATACTTCACAATCTTAAACCTATTCATTATTATCTTCTTATATTCTTGTTTTTAAGTTTAATGACAATGGTTTTTTTGCATAATTATTATGCATTGATCGGTTATGCGATATTAGGTGGTTATTTAGCCATTCTCCAAAAAAGAAAAATATCTACTTATCTTTTTTATATAATTGCGAGTAGTTCTTTTTTATTTGCATCCAACTT
>JALWJP010000071.1 GCA_026997215.1 Nanobdellati archaeon | reverse complement strand
CTACTAACATTTCCTTCCTTCTTTCATTTTCCCATTGTACATACTGCAACTTCTCATGCAACTCATCAATTATGCGCTTAACATCCCGTAACTTTAAATCCTGCCAATCTTTCAAGTTGTTTCATTTTCATACTACCACCTATTTAATTTTATTTTGGCTAATCAATAAATTTAAAACTCTAGGTTATTGTTTTTTATTTATTTTTTGCCCTATTTTATTTTTTACATACTTTGTAGTTACAAATGCTGCAAACTATAATTTTTAAAAACCTTATCATTTTTATTACTAATATATGGTCAAGGACAAACAAGCATATTATGGGTGGTTAGGAGCAGAAGAAGATAGATATTTACGATTAGCCAGAATATATGTTCCTCCTTATGATATATTAGTTGAATCTATTGTTTCAACGGTAAAAGAAGAAGTTGAAAAATTAAATAAACCTTCTTTCTACGTATTAGATGTTGGTTGTGGTGTAGGCAATATAGCGTATGAGATCTTAAAATCTTTGCCTAATGTATATTTAACAGCTATTGATGTTGAAAATAATATGATAAAAGTATCTAAACAAAGATTAGCTCAATACGCTAAAGAGGGCAAAGCATTTATTAAGCAACTTAATATCTTGGAGCTATCAGAGAAAGAAAAGTATGACGTTGCCTATACTAATCTTGTTTTACATAATCTTCCTTTCAATGATAAAAAGAATGCTCTGAAGAAAATTTATGAAGCGTTAAGAAATCAGGGTTTATTTATTTGGGGAGATACTATTATTTTTTCAAATGAAGATGATTTGAAAGCAATGTGGCATCAAAGAATTACCCATGCTATTGATAATGGTGCCTTAGAAGATCCCTATTTCTTTATAAAAAACTTTTACAAAGAAATGTATGAAGATCATTCTCTTAAACCTTTAGAGATGTGCAGATTATTGAAAGAAACAAATTTCTCATTAGAGTCAGGAATTATTGATGCTCGATATGGTTTTGCATTATTTTTTGCACGCAAACAAGATTAGTTTTTTAAAATTATTCTTAAACTTTATTTTATAGCATTTATTAGGTGGGGTAAATGGGTTTAAGACCTGCAAGAGTTTATAGGAAGTGGAAAAGGCCTTATACAAGAACTGCTGTGAGGGTTCACAGGAAAGCTTATATAAAAGGAGTTCCGGGAAGTAAACTCATAATTTTCGAGGTAGGTAATAAAACAGGGGAATTTACGAAAACTTTAAAATTGATTGCTGAAGAGAATGTTCAAATAAGGCATAATGCTTTAGAAGCAGGAAGAGTTGCAGCAGTTAATTACCTTAAAAAGAAAATGGATGACAAAAGCTTCTTTTTAAGAGTTAATGTTTACCCTCATCATGTTTTAAGAGAGCATGCTCAGGCTGCTGTGGCTCAAGCAGATAGATTTTATCAAGGAATGAGCCATCCTTTTGGAAAGCCTAAAGCCAGGGCTGCAAGAGTAGCAGAAGGTAAGGCAATTTACATTATAAAGGTGAATGATGATAAATTAGAAGATGCTAAAACTGCGCTTAAGAGGGCATCTATGAAACTACCCAAGGGTTCTTATAAAATTGTTATAGAGTAAGGTGATGGTTATGGCAGTATGGCACAGCAGATCTTTAAAGAAAAAGACCGGAGGCAGCATTAATCCTCATAGAAAGCATAAAAAATATGAAAAAGGCAATAATCCTACTTTTACTAAGGTGAGTGATGAGGAAAAACGAAAAATTGTTAGAGTAAGAGGAGGGAATGTAAAGGTGAGATTAGTAAAAGCTGCTTATGCTAATGTTTTGACTAAGGAAGGCAAAGTGGTTAAAAGCAAGGTCTTAGAAGTTGTGGAAAACAAAGCAAATATGCACTTTGTTAGAGAAAATGTAATAACAAAAGGAGCCATTATTAATACTGAGATAGGCAAAGCAAAAGTTGTTAACAGGCCAGGACAGGAAGGTATTATTAATGCTATTTTAATTGATTAATTCTTTTATATAGAAAAATTCCCCGTAGATAATAATAAAGAGCAAGTGGAGAAAATACAATGTTAGTAATAAATGAAAACATACCTGGTAGGTCGAAAATACTCATGACAAATGCTATTCCATAACCTTTAGCTAGATCGTAATTCCCTACTATTTTTCCAATATTATATAAAAAATAAAGAATAGTTAATCCAGCAAGTGTTTGAACAAACTTAATTAGGAAGATATAAGATAATATTGAAGATGTTTCAAGAGTTTTAGCGGAAATCATAAGATAGTAAGCGATAAGAATACCTAAGGCGCTAAAACCTAAAGCTATGATTAAAAGCAACATTAATTTTCTTCTTTTTAGATCATGGGCTAATAATATGTAAAAAAGAAAATGTGAGAAAATAAAAAAATAAGTAACCAAAATATTCTTCAAATGTTAAGTGGGTCAATTTTATTCACCTTTGACCCTCATTACCATTTTTGCAGTTCCTGCTATCACCCAATATTCCACGTTCACTCCTTCACTCAAACTATCTTTTATTTCTTCATTGACTAAAGCATCAAATACTTCATAAGTTTCTAAATCCATTACTTGCGCACCTTCTTCTGTTATTGTAATTATTTGTCCATCTCTTTTATCAATAATTGGTGCAGGTATTTTACTATCTCCTGGCTTGGATATTTCTCTTTTCTTTCCATCTATTATACCTACTGCCACTATTCTTGCCTTTGCAGAACCATGCTTACCTGGTTTAGATAAACTTATATCTACCACTCTACAAGGTACGTCATCAATCATAATAAAATCTCCTTTTCTGAATTGTTTTGCTTCTTTCATCACCACTTCCATTTCTCACACCTCATCCTATGTATCCTAAACTTTCATCATCACCTTCTTTCCTTTTAACTAATTGGTTCAATGCCTTCTTTTGCATTTCATCTATTTTCTTCAACACCTTTTCTACTTCTTCAACATGTTCTTTTATTTTAGATAAATCTAATTTTAAATTGAGGTATTTGCTTAATACTTCTAAAACAGCTTCTGTTGCTTTAGGATCTGAAAGCAGTAATCCAGAAGTTTCACCCATTAAACATACTGCATTTATATCCATTCTAGTTGCTTCTCCCACTATTACTCCTGCTGCCCCTACTATTTGTGTAACCTCTGTATTCTTAAACTTTACACCAAGTTCTTCAAATTTTTTCATGTATTTTTCTTTGTTTGCTGCACCATACACATGAGGTTTTCTATTTTCTACTAAGACCCCTGTCCCAAACCCTCCTATGCTTATTACTTCTGAAATACCAAACATCTCTTCTAAAAATTCTAGTATGCTACGAGCTATCTCATAATACCCTTCAGTGGTCATGCTTTGAGCATCTCCTATTACTATGACTAAATCCTTTTCTTTTTTACGTTTATCTCCTTTTTTGTAATAGAATTCATATTTCATGCTTATTATTAACCCAGTACCGTTATGATCTACATTTACAACCGGAGGTAATGCATCAGAATGTAATTCGGCAAATTTCTCAGCCTTTAATTCGCTAACCAAATAACCTGCTACATTTCTGCCTATGTATCCAACTCCCGGGGCTATTCCTTGTATGAGCACAACATCCTTTATTTTTGGCAACTCGTTATAGTCAATCTCTGTAACCATGTTAATCACCATATTTTGCTTTCATTTTTACCCTAAAATATTTATCATCATACTTAAATTTATATTTGCGTATTTCCCAGGTTTTATTGCTACATACAGGACATATTACTTTTAATGTATATATATTACAGGATAAACATTTTCTTATGTGTTTTACCATTTAATCTCCTTTTACCTTTGCATAATTGAACTCTACATCTTTACCTTTTATGGTTTTTTGAATGCTATCTATTATATTTTCTAATTCTTTCTCCATCTCTTTATAATCCTCTCCTTCCATTTCTAATCTGTATTTAGGAGCAGCCAAATATTGTACTTTTACGTTATCTTTTTGAATATTTAATGCTTTTTTAATTATTTCTACTCCGTTTCCTTCATAACATTTAAGAAATATATCTAATTTAATAGTTAATTTTTTTGGCTTTATATTTTCTATTGCTAATTCATAGGCTTTTTGAGCTATCTCTTCTTTAATACCTAATTCTTTTAGAATTTCTATGCCTTGTTCTGCTATTGCTTCAAAACCTTCATACATTGTTCCAAATTCTCGTTGCAATGGGAAGCCGAGTTCCTCATATATATCATCTAATGACTTGCCTAACTCCTGAGCTATGATTTTTAAGAAATTATGTGCCTTTTTTTCATTTCTAAATTCTTTGGTTTTTTCTCTGGCTAAAGTGGGTTTAACTCTTTTTATTGAGAGTTCTACATAGCCACGCCTATCCTGATTCAATACAATAGCAACAACTTTTTGATTTACCTTTAACATCCTTCTAATATCTTTTACCCATCGTGAGGAGATCTCTGATATGTGAATCATAGCTTTTAAATCATCATACTCATCTAATGTAGCGATAGCACTATTAGGATTAAGTTCTTTTATGGTTGCAATAACATATTCTCCTTTATCAGGCAACTTCTTATACTTCCTTATTTTGTCCTCTTGAGATGCTGCTATTCTACTCACCCTTTGATTGGTTGTGCAACTTTTACTAAGAGTTTTGCTTTACCTCCTGTTGGTAATGCTAAGGTTTCACCACACACTAAGCATTTAACTTCTATAGCAACTTTCTCATAAATATTTTGTTCGTTACTGCATTTTGGACATTTGACTCTTAAAAACCTTCCTGCCATGCTATCACCCAACACATAATTATTAATCAATCTTTTAAAATTTATTGGACTTTTCTTTAAACCGTTAACTATAAATAATTTTTCTGCCCTAATTTTTCTATGGCAGAAAAATTATTCTCTCTAGAAATCAAAAACAAACCAAATCTCAAAAAAGCTATCTCAGCAACAATAGGCTCGGTTCTATT
>JALWJP010000070.1:3536-4979 GCA_026997215.1 Nanobdellati archaeon | reverse complement strand
GATTAATATATTCTTACCTTTTTAATTCTTTTCTTCCCCAATTTAACAATACCTTCAAATCCTTTTTCAAGTTCAAGATTTTCATTTGTAATCTTTTCACCATCAATTTTTAAAGCCCCCTGTTTTATGAGTCTCCTTGCTTCACTTGTTGAAGGAGCCATCTGTGTATCTTTGAGGAGCTGGCATATCCAGATTTTATCTTCAGGAATTTTTACTTCTGCAGTTGGTATCTCATCAGTAATATCCTTTTTATATAATAAAGGGGCTAAGTGGTTAGAACCCAAAAACGCCTCAACATCAACCACTTTACTTATTTTTTTAATTTCTTCATACGTATACTTATCTTTTACCTTTTCCATATAGGCCTCTAACACCTCATTATAAATTTTATCTCCATAAAAAGATATCGCTGCTAACACACCAGAAGTGACTCTTAAACCTGCAATCATATAACCTAACTCAGATGCTACTGCTCCTGCAGTTATTTCTTCTTTACCGTATATGGAGGGATTAAGCAAAAGAACAGCAGAGGGTAGTTCAATAGTTAAAGGATGATGATCTATTACCACTATTCCAATATTCTCCTCCATTAACTTGAAATAACTTATTAATTCTCCTGAAGAACCCATATCTAAGAGAATAAACATAACAGGTTTTTTAGATTTATTTAGCTTTCTTATCAAATTTACATCCTTTATGGCATCCTTATAAGAATAAAAAGGTGATCTATTTGGCAACATCAAAGGTTCAATATCATATTCTTTTAAAATAGCCTCTTTAAGAGCATAAGCCCCGGCAACACCATCCGCATCATTATTGTACCTCATAACTATTATTCCTTTCTTTGACGCCACATTATGTATCTTAATTATGGCACGTTCGAATGTTTCTTTCATTTCCTTATATGCCTCTGTTTCAACTAAAAATTTAACTTCCTTCCTCTGTTTAGGCAGAGTTAATATCTTAGAAAAACCAGTAATTTCATAACCATCTTTTACTTTGAGTAAAGAGAATATCCTTACCTTATTGAGTTGTGAAAGAAAAGATTGCTTTACCTTAACTTTTAATTTAGTATGTTTGTCTTGCAAATAATAATTACCTTCTTCCTCAATAAGTTTCGCTTTAACTTTTGCCTTTTCTTTTTTTCTTTTAATAACTTCTTTTAATGTTGATGTTTTTTGTTTTATATTTATAAAAGACATACAATTTTAAAAATAACGAAGATTTAAATAGTTTATGGCTAAAACAAAAGATCGTCACATTCTTTATTATAAAAATTTTAGATACGAATATATTAGTAGAAGCGATATGAAAGAACTTTTAAAAGAGATAAATGATAGATTCTCTATAGAGTATGATTTTTATAATAATGGCTTTGTGTTTATCAGAAGTAAAGATAAAATATGGATTTGCACTGAAGAGTTATTAAATAATAGATTTGAA
>JALWJP010000070.1:0-3526 GCA_026997215.1 Nanobdellati archaeon | reverse complement strand
GGTTTAAGTTTAGAGGGGATAGGCATTGTATTTGCACGCATAACAAAAAAAGGTATAAAAATCACAACAAATGTTGCTCAAATATTTGGTAAATACTTCCGAAAAAATGTGTTTGAAGTAAGTGAAGAAGAAAAAGATCAGTATATTAGAGG
The DNA here is from genome assembly GCA_026997215.1 of Nanobdellati archaeon. Classification (GTDB taxonomy): domain Archaea; phylum EX4484-52; class EX4484-52; order EX4484-52; family JAADEF01; genus JAADEF01. The sequence goes on along the minus strand of JALWJP010000070.1, from coordinate 3,374 downwards.
CATGGATTTAAAGAAAGCTCTTCCAACAACTTCTGGCTACGTAGTATTAAAATGGCAAAAACATTATCTAGGAGTGGGATTATATAATGAAGAAACAAAAACCATAAAAAATATGATTCCTAAAGCAAGAAGAATAAAAAAGTTATAATTTAATGAAGATAACCTTTAGGTATTAGTTCCTCGTCATCCTCGTCTTTTTCATTATTTTCCTCTTTAAAAGAAGCGCCTCTGGGGTAATCATAATAAGGAGGGTATGCAGACGGAGATTTAGATCCTGCACCTTGATAAGAAGGCAATTCTCTATAAACATCGTCTAATACATGAATCCCCTTCCCAGTTTTTCTTACATATTCTTCTGCATATCTCTTATATTCTTCTGATGCAATACTATTATACCAGGGGTTTAATGCTTTTACCATTTGCTCAGCATAATAAGTTGCTTCTCCCTCTAAATATTCAGGAGTATGGACCAAACTATCTCCTTTATAATATTGAATTATATGTTTAAGTTCATGTAAATAAACTTCTAATTTCTCGGCATAGGGTAAACTATTCATAATTTCAGGATTAAATGCAACATGATATCCGAACTTATAATCAAATATGGCTGCCCCAGCAACATTTTCCCCTAAATTTTCATAAGTTAGCGGAGTGTAAAGTAAAGAGATTTTTTCTTCTTCGCTTAATTCTGGATGAGAATATGCCGCATATATTTTCGCTAAGTCATATAACATTTCATTAGTTATGGGCTGAGGAGTCTCATAATTAACAGCTTCTTTTAATAAATTAATAACACCTCTTATAGGGTCTGCCTTAATTTCCGCCATATAAATCTCATTTAATTCATTTCTATAAAACCAATCACTATATTTCCTTTCTAAATAATCTACTACGTGCCTTTCAAAAGAAGAATAATTATGAAAAGAAGCGTGTTGAGAATTTACACTACTCCTAGCCTCAGTATAGGCTCCCTGAAAATTAATATCGGATCTATTAAAAGTATTTCGTCCCTCCATAATACTTACCTTTCCACCAAAACTATAAACTATATAATAGTAGTTAAAATATTTAAAGTTTTTTATAATTAATGAACCTCAGTAGTCTTACTATACAGGATAAGATCTCTTATCTCATTATAAGGTGGGTAATTACAGGTATAAAGATCATTTTTATCTACTTCTTTATTACAATGCGGACAATCAACCGGACCTTTTGTTCCAGCAAGAGAACAATAAACATTTCCATTCAATATTCTATAAAACTCTCCACCTTCTTTCGTGCATATTTCTACCAAACTACGAGGTTTATAACCATCATTTACCATGAACACATATGTTAATTAGAAAAGTTTAAAAATAAATCTCTCAAATCCATCCCTTCTTTAAAAATTTCTGTTTAACATCCTCCTTGCTTTTTTTAGCAAAGTGAAACATTTTAACCCAAGCAACAAAATAACTGAACATGCCTTTTTCTTTACTTAATTCCCTAATAAAGTTAACTCCTATTTTAGGATAATGATCTAAGAATAACTCGAAATCTGGTTTAAGGATAAGATCATCAACATAAAAGCGGTTTCCTTCATCCAAAAAACCTTTAAGAGAAAAAAGGTGACTATTAATAAGGCGTGAAATCTTCTCTATTTTTTTCTTAATATCTTTATTTAAAGAAAACTTCTCGGTAATGCCTTCACTACTTATCTTTAATCCGTAAATCCTGCTTCCAAACACAAGTATTCTCAACCTTTCGTAATTATCAGGCACTTCTTGTATAATGAGAGGTTTTTTAAGCACTTCGATGGTGTCAAGAATAGAAGATAGACTTTCCCTAGATTTAACTGAAATTTCAGATTTTTGATCAGGTATTTTCAATAACACGGGAAAACTTATTCGTTCAAGATAATTCTCTAAGGTTTTTTTACTTTTTGCAACCAAAGTAACAGGTACAAGTAAATTACTAGTATTCATAAGGTTAAGAAAATGCATGTAATTAGTGTAATAATTCAAAGCTCTTGCAGATATACGAGAATAAAGGTTTCTCTTATTAACTTCATCTAACACAAATTTAAAAAGATCTAAATGTTTATCATCAATAAAAGGAATAAAGAAATTATAAAAATTTAATATGTTCTTTCCTTTAAACAACACTTCTGTTTTGGACCCACTTTTAATGATAAGAGATGTAATAGGAGTGATACTTACATAATAACCTGATTCTTTTAGTTGATTAAATAACCCTATCTCATACCCTCCTTTATTTTCCCCTCCTAGAATTAAAATTTTAAGATTACTTGTCATTCACTCTACCTCTATGTTTTTAAGATTTTTAAGTATGTGTGTATTTTTTAAATCATAAGGTCTTGTACCTTTATGTGTTAAACTTACATCCACCATAAAACGATTAAGCAACACATCTCTCCCTATCAAGAGAAGAGTGCTCATATTTTCCCGAGGCGCTAAATTAGCTTTTTCAACTTTTATCCGCTGACCTTTAATCTCAACCTCCATAGGCACTGCAACTCTTATAACCTCATCTCCTCCAATGTTTGTTTTTGATTTTACTTTTACATAACCTACTACAGGCCCTAATCTCAATTTACTTGCCAACCCAATATCTATGCTTGTACTTGAGGCACCAGTATCCATTAAAGCATATACTTTAGCTTTCTTACCATCATTACCATATACTGTAACCTTTTCTATTAAGCCTAGAACCTCCTTGCTCATATTATTTGAGTAGTGCCATTAATCTTTTTAAGTTTTATTATATTGTCTGCAATATCTTTAACCATTTCTTCGTGAGAAACCAAAATAATTTGTTTTAAACTTAATTTTTCTAAAATCTCTCGCATATTTTGTATTTGTTCTGAAGAGAACCCATCTGTAGGTTCATCAAGTATTAACAAATCGTTTGTGTTCAATGTATCTATTAACTGATTCATTATTTTATTAAGCGCCAATCTATATGCTAAAGCTACTGAAGTTTTTTCACCACCTGAAAGATGTTCGTAATCTATGCTGTAACCACCTTCCTGTTCTATACGTGGTGTAAAAGTCTCGTCAATACTTGCAGATAATTCAGTATGCTCTAATAACTGTTCGAACCACTCCACAAAATAAGAATTGAATTTCATATTAATCTCGCTTAGAATTCTTTTTTCTATGATATCTATTAAAGGTATAAATTCGTTCTCTATAAAAGCAATGACTTTTTCATACCTCTCTTTTTTCTTTCCTACCTTCTCTTTGTATCTTAAAATTTCTTTAATAGTTTCTATTCTCTTTTTAATTTCTTCTCTCATTCCTTTTAATTCTCGTACTTTACCATAAATGTTTTCATAAACCTTCTTTTGAGTCTCATATTTTTCTTTATAACCC
>JALWJP010000069.1 GCA_026997215.1 Nanobdellati archaeon | reverse complement strand
GTATGGCTAAAGAAATAACAATAATAATTATTGCCTGCATATGAGAAATAGCTATTTGCCCTTTTATGTGCTTATTATTTTTTTGTTGTAAGAAGAGTTCAATAGCAACCATAAATTTAATGATGTTACTATTAATATATATTTTTACTACTTTTATTGTAATCATAAGCTTTAACTAACTTCTTAGCCAATCGTTTTAATAGTTTTGAGGATAGAAGTAACCTAGCCAATCCTAAGGAATAATAATCTATGAGTTCGGTAAGCTCCCGTTCTTTCATTGTTTTAGTATTGCACCTTTTCGCTAAATCTCCCTTACCATAATATTCAAATACTTCAGTTATAGGAGTAAGGTAGAAATCAGGAACATGCTTACCTATTAGCCGTTGATATAAAATATAAATCTTCTATATTCGGAAAGAAATTTAAACCTATCTTTTTAAATTTTATCTCATCTTATATTGCATTAAGGGGTCGTAGGGTAGCTTGGTCCATCCTACGGGCTTTGGGAGCCTGGGACCCCGGTTCAAATCCGGGCGACCCCATAAATCTGCGCCTTTAAAAACCTTTTAAAAGTTTTACGTCTTATATTATTATAAGCGTGTTGAGATATCAATATATCGATATATTGGTGGTTAAATGGCTAATCGTATCATTAGCGTAGTTTCTGGTAAAGGGGGCGTAGGTAAAACAGTTACTTCTTTAAATATCGGCTTAGCTTTGCATAATTTTGGTGAGGATGTTGTAGTTGTTGATGCAGATATCACTGCTTCTAATCTTGGTTTGCATATAGGTTTATATAATTTTCCTCATAGTTTACAGGACGTTTTAAACAAAGGTTTGGATGTCGAGAAAGCCATCTATATGCATCATACGGGTTTACGTGTAGTTCCTGCAGCTATTAATCTTGATTCTTTAAAAGCAGATATAAATAAATTAAACATAGTCTTACGAGAGATTCCTGCTGATCTCGTTATAGTTGATGCCCCTCCTGGTATTAATGATGAAGTAATAAAAGTATTGGAGGCTTCTGATGAGGTACTAGTGGTGACGAATCCTGAAATACCTACTGTTACAAATGCAATGAAACTTTCTAAAGTTGCAGAAAGTCTTAAAACTCATGTTCAAGGGGTTGTAGTTAATAGATATAGTGGTGCTCCTTATGAACTCACTCCTGAGGAAATAGAAATGATGGTTGAAACTTATTTATTTGGTATTATACCTGAAGACTATATTATAAAAGAGAGCATATATAATAAAATACCTGTGGTTGCTTATAAACCTTATAGTGATGCCGCTTTAGCCTTTAAGCAAATAGCAGCAAAACTTATTGGTAAGACTTATCAGCCTCCTCGTTTCCTTAAATTAAAAAGGTTGCTGGGGTTATTATGATGAATTATTTTCGTGCATTGATTATAGGTATTTTTCTACTTATGTTTATTAGAGGTGTTTATGGAGATGCAGTTATTTTAGATGCTTCTTCTAAAGTTTATTTTTTAAACGAGCCTGAAAAAGATATTATGGTGAGATTTCAATGTAATAATGAATCTTTAACCCTAGAGAACAAATATGTTTATTTCTCAAATTTTAAGATCACTTCTATAGTTTTTGATGGATATAGTTATGTAGCAAGAATTAAATTATTGAATATTCCGATGTATTACGGTTTGAAACCTTTGAAAGTAGTGTGTGTTTACAGCAATAACACTCAAGAAACTAATATTACTTACATAAACATAATAAGAGTTAAAATGGAAATTACAAAGCCAACATCTTTTAACCCTCTAACTGTTTATGCCGGAGATTATTTTGAAGATTTGACCTTTAAAATATTATATAATGATGTAATTGCTAATGCAGAGTCTTTAAGTAACGTTAAGGTATATATTTATAATGAAACTTTCTCTTCTCCCTTGAACGATCTTTTACCTCCTTATTACAATGATGATGGTAGTATAAATTTAATTGGTAGAATTCCTTTAGATTTTCCAGAAGGGACTTATTCTCTCAAAATAAGTGGAGATTATGTAACAGAGGATTCTCAGCAATTCACCTTAACTGCCGATTCTCTTAATAGTTTGATTATAAAACCACCTTTAAGAATAGAAGTTTTAGCTCCTGTAGATAAAGTAGAGGTGAAGGATTCTACGGATGTAGTTATAGCTTTTAAATTTTATGATCATGATGTCCTTACAGATGTGCTAGAGTTAAAGAATATTGATGTGCTATTAGATAACAAACATTTAGATATTATAGATTTCTCTAAAAGCGAAGATACTTATTATGTAAAGGCAAGAATTTTGAAACCCTTAGACATCAATTCTTATAAAAAAGAATTGTATGTAGTAATTAAAAATTACGGCTATTATGGTGAAAGAAAATTTAAAGTTGCAGATGTCTATTATGTGGTTAAGGTGGCGGGAAGCACTCTTAATAAAAATGGCAAACTTGTTCCTGTGGAACTATATTTCTCTAGTGAAGAAATTGAGAAATCAGTAAAAAGCGATAATACAGGTAAATATGAAATTTACTTACCTCCAGGTACTTATGATTTAACTGTGAAAGCAGGGGGAGATATAGCAAAATATTATAATGTTGTTATTACTGAAGATGTAGGCAGTTTAATGCGAGTAAGTGATTTAAATCCTTCTTCTTTGTCGTTGAATGTTGTTAAAGCTAAGAACCTTGAGTTGCTTCTTCCGTATGATTCTAATTCCATACGTATTTATTATCAGGATAATTATATTTATGATGAAAAACGTTTAGCAGTTTTTTATTGTGAAAATTGGGATTTTGCCCTTAATAAGTGTAAAATGGAATTAGAAGATATTACAGATGATTCTTCTATTAATATTGTTAGTAATTATGTTGAGATATTTAATAAGAGCGGTGCTTTTTTAATAGGCGAGAAAAAGTATGCAGTTATAGATGCTCAAGCCGAAAAAGAGAATTACTTCGTAGGGGATCGAGTAATAGTTTCTGGAGTAGTGAGAGATTTAAAAGGTAATGGGATTGATGGTTTAAATGTGATTTATGAAGTGGAAGGTTATGATATTAAAGGCGAGACTACTACTTCTAAAGGAGTATTTGAGTTTAGTTTTCCCGCACCTTTACCTCATGGAAACGCTAAAGTTAGTGCTGTAAAGGTCATTATTAGAATAGATGATTCTAATATTGATTATCAACCCTTTACCTTTTCCATCAACATTGAAAAAAGAGCTAAAATTAATGTAGATGTAGATGATGTTGTTAAAGTAGAAGTAGGTAAGAAAAAAATAATTCCTATTATTATAGAAAACTCAGGCGATCTTACTTTAACTGATATCGAATTTAAAATAGAAGGTATAAGCGAGAAGTGGTATGTTATTTCTCCTGCATTTATAGAATCTTTAAAGCCAGAAGAGTCTAAAGAAATTAATCTTGTAGTGAATATCCCACAGGATTATTGTAAAGATATTCCTAAAGAAAGATGCAAGGAGTATTATTTTATTAATTTAAGAGTCACAAGTGAACAAACAAGAGAGGATGCTTCCTTTACTTTAAATGTGGTTCTTCCCAATAATAATACGAGTGTTGTTTTAGAAAAAACATCTACTCAAAAATCACAAAACATGATAACTTCCTTTAAAACCTTTACAGGTAATATGATTAAAGAATTAAATACAGAGATAAATAAGATAGTGATAATAACTTTCTTTGTTTTAGCTTTTATAATAATCACTATTAAGAAAAAAAGAAAAACAACATCTAAACCTTTTAAACGAGTAAACTTTTATAAAAGTTTAAAATGAGGTATTATTAAGGTGAATGTGTGATGAGGTACATAGTTTTATATGCCTTATTTGTTTTGTTAATAGGCATAGCTTACAGTACTCTTCCTCCAAGTGGTAATTCTTACTATAGTGATACAGGAGATAAATATAAGGAGATAGGGAATTTACAACAATATAATTTCAGTTTTAATGTAACCTCTCCTATTAATTTAACACGTGTCTATGTTACTTTGGTTAATCAAACCTATTTTTCTTTAACAGATTATGCTTATAACGATTATTCTGACTTATCTTTTGGAAATTTTTCACCATGGAAGGGTTATTGGTATAATCAAACAGGAGATAAAATACTTTTTGATGATGTTAATGAATATAAATTTACTTTAACTTTAAATTTTACTGATAATGTGGAAGAGAATCTTACTGTTAATATAACCTTAGATGATGGCTCTTCAAATGCTACTTCTCTACTTTATTTGTTTGTGGATAATAAAGCACCACGCTACATTTATTACTTGAATACTACTTACGATTATTACAATTATTCTTATAATCTCACTCGAACTTTAGTTATTGAAGATACTTTTTTTGACCACGCCACTTATAATTTTGTAAAAGAGAACTCTACTTTAAAGCAAATAATTTATGCTATTTTATCTAATGAGGATATAAAAGTTATTAACTATTCTTCTTTCTCTTTTATTCTCGTAACCCCTTATTATTCTTTCATTCCTACTGCTTTATATAATGGTACTCATTTGCTTATTCCTGCTTATTCTTATTCTTCCGCAGATGATTCTGCTATTAAAGCTATATATGCAGTTTTTAATGTTAGTTATTCTAAAAGAGACTCTCAAGGGAAAGTAAGGGAGGTGTTGCCTGCATATTATTTAGGTGCAGTTACTCGCGATTTTGTAAAAGAAGATATAGATTTTTCTTCTACTTATTTGAAATGGTGTATTTATGATGAAAGCGGAAATGAATTAAACACTTCTTATGTCTTTAATCTTTCTATGCTTTCCTCTCCTTTATATCGAAGAGCAACTCATAACTCTAACTATACTTTGAGATCCTTCTTTTATGATGAATGGAATAACATCAACAATAATATTGAATTTTTTGAGATTAATAATACTTTTTATCCTATTTATATTAATCATATATCGCCTGAAGATGCTGTTGAGGTTATAATAAATAAGGATGTTTATTTTTTAGCGGATGTTAAAGATTTATA
>JALWJP010000068.1 GCA_026997215.1 Nanobdellati archaeon | reverse complement strand
CTACTAAAGAATTTAATCTTCGTGTTTCTGAAGTAGAAATATACCCCCATTATGTTAAAGAAAATATGCCATTTTCTCTTAAATTCTTTCTGGAAAATCAAGGCATAGAAGACATAAAAATATGGAATATTCACATCACAACAGAGGCAACATGCAATATTAATAAAAACAAAATCAATTATTACCCTGAAAGTTATTGTATAAACACAGGAGAATCAACAGAATGCACGATACCTTCAGGGAGTACACTCATCATAAAAGCGGAAGGAAAAATAAATGGAAAAGATGTAGATAAAAATTGTGAAGGGAGATTAACATACGACTACAGAGATAAAGCAGAAATACTAAAGTACATTATTGTGGTTAATGAAAGAGAAATAATAACGGGCAATGATATGCAAATCAAAGGTGCTGAAATAAAATCGTCTTCACAATTAGAAATTAAAATGGACGTGGATGAGCCCATAATCGCAAAGAATGAAGAGAATAATGAATTTGCTGTAAACTTTTTCTTAAATAATAAAGGAGATGGAGCAATAACAATAGATCTTTCTCAGATATCTCTTAGTAGAGATAGTGCTTTTAAACTCATAGAATGCTCCTATGATTCTCCAACAAACATCTTAAAATTAAATCCTTATGAAGAGAAAACAATATCGTGTAGGTTTTCTTTAAATGAGGTTCCTTCTATCAGAGAAGATTATCGCCTATATTTAGAAATACCTTATGTAGTTAAATTCACCAAACCTTTTGTAATATACATTAAAAGAGACGAAAAATCATCTGAAACCGTATTTTATGATATTACGGGAAGAGCTTCATGGGGAACCATATATATTAATGTAAGAGATCTCAAGAGAATATTCAATGAAGGACTAACAACAGAAACATTTTTTAAAGAAACCTCTAAAATGATAGCTAAAAAAATAGCCATACATTGGTTAAAGAAAGAGTTAGGTTTGATGAATATAGAGTTCGACTTAGGTATAAGAGAATATGCTAAAAAATATGAAGGAGAAAAATACGGTCAATACGACGGTAGAATTGCAGCAAAAGTTAGAGCAGAAGGATTAGCTCGTAGAATATTTGAGAATAATGGATGCGATAAATACAAGGATTTAAACATAGAAGAATGGGTTGGATGCTGTTACTACATTCGTGATGTTGATTCTTGCAGAGAATTATTAGAAGAAGACTTAGAAGATTGCATAAATGAAAGAATCGAAATAGATAAACCAAAGATAGAAAGGTTAGTCATAACACCAGGTATTGAGAGAAATAGAAAACAAATAGAAGAAGCCATAATAAAAGGTGTAGAACGAAGCGTAAGAGAAGATAAGTTTGTTATAAAAAGCCTTTATGAAAAGGCCGTAGAAGATAAGTTACGGGAGCAAATACAAATAGGGGAAGACATAGGAGGTGTAAGAGTAACTGCTAACTTAGATGATCTCGCTAATGAAATTATTGAAGAATTTATAGAATCAAGTGCAAGAGAATATATGAAAACACATACCATTCCTGGAATAATAGATGACTTTAGAGAAGGATATGAAAAAAAATTTTGGGAGGTGTATGAAAAAGAATTTAAACAAGAATTTCCTCGCTACTTATACGAAGAGTGCCGATCGAAAATTACAAGGTAAACTGAATAAATAAAGGTAGATTAAATGAAAAAAGGAAGTTCAACCACAATAGAAGTAATAGGCGCAGTAATACTCGTGCTTATTTTAGTGCTTATTTTAATATTCGCAAGTAAAACCGCTGTTTTCAACGTAGTAAAAAAAGTGAAAGAAAAGAATACGTTAGATGCACAGAATATGCCTCACTCCACAGATGAAGAAAAACCTCAAAGTTTAGACTCTTATGCTAATAAAGAAAGAGTAAATAAAATTGCTGAAACAATAGGAAGAAGCAATAAAAATTCTCAATACATTTCAAGAAAAAAATGCGGATATATTATAAGCGATTACTGTTATATGTTAAGCGGAGATTATTTATTTAACGAGCCTTTAAGATCTTCGCAACAATAAAGCCCTCACTATCATTGTCTTGAGGCCATATCCTCGCAACCTTCTTAACTTCACTGTTATAAACCTTACCCTCCCATCCATCTATACCCTCTCTTATTTTTAACCCAGGAATATTTATTTTTTCTAAATACGCTCCTTCTCTGTTAGCTAAAAGAAAATCAACTACTTCCTCATTCTCTTCGGGTGATAAAGTACAGGTAGAATAAACTAAAACACCTCCTGGTTTAAGAACATCATATGCTGCTAAAATAAGCTTTTTTTGTTCTTTACTCATCTGTTTAACATAACTCACGCTCCATCGTGACAAAACCTTCCAGTTTTTTCTTATTGTTCCTTCAGAGGAACAAGGAGCATCTAATAACACCTTATCAAATCTCATTTTCTTATAAGGTAAACTTACGCCGTTACTTCTAATAGTGGCTACATTCAAACATCCTAATTTCTCAATATTAAATCTTAATGCTTTTATCCTCTCAATACTAATATCATTAGCCACTATACTTCCTTTATTATTCATCATTTGACAAATCTGTGTTGTTTTAGACCCTGGAGCAGCAGCCATGTCTAAAATATTCTCGTGAGGTTTAGGATCTAAAACCACAGGAGGTATCATTGATGATGCTTCCTGTACATAATAATAACCCATAAAATGTTCAAAGGTATTGCCTAAAACACCTTCTTTAACGTCTTCATTTTCGATCCAATAACCCGAATAGAACCAAGGTATGGGTTTAAGATCCCAGCCATAAGTCTCAGAAAGGTAATGTGCTAGCTCCTCATAATCGGGATATTTCACAGTATTAATTCTTATACTTTTTCTTAATGGCTTTATACAATAATCTAAGAAAACTTTATTTTCTTTACCTAAGATTTTATAATATCTTGCTTTAAAATCCTTAGGAATTATAACATCCTTCACTATATTGCATTCACCACTCTTTTAACAGGTGCTGGCTCTTTAAAAAATATTCTTCCCGAACATTTTGGACAAACTATGCTTTGATTTACATCATCTATATCCACTGAGTATCTACATTTAAAGCACACGTATTTAGCCATCTATTTCACCATTTTTTGTAAAATCTTTTGAGCATCTGTGAAAGGAGAATAAGCACCGCCAGCCATCTTAAATCCACATCTCTTGCAAACCCATATGCCTGCCGATTGTCTTTTTAATGCCTTCTTAAAACAATTAGGGCAAACATGTTTTGCACGTGATTGTTTCTCTATACTTACAACTAATCTTCTTATCTTTAACCCGTATCTTGCTCCAAATCTAGCAGCAATATCGGTTTTCTTGGTTGCCATTTAAATTCCCCTCAAAATATAAAGAGTCCAAATATTTAATAAAATTATGTTTTAGTTTTTTAAATTTATCCCTACTTTTTATATTTTGATGCCCCGGTAGCTTAGTAGGTAGAGCGCGTGGCTGTTAACCACGAGGTCCCAGGTTCGAGTCCTGGCCGGGGCGTTAGTTAAAACAATTAATTTCTTTCATCTAGAGAGGTTTAAATTTTTAAAATCTCTTGTTTTTAATTTCTATTGTTTAGGGCCCGTAGCTCAGCTTGGTTAGAGCGGCAGCCTCCTAAGCTGCAGGTCGTGGGTTCAAATCCCACCGGGCTCGTAGCGGGAAATCCTTCCCTGCACCCTGGAGCCACCATCGTGCCTTCGGCACGAGGTGACTATCTTCGCTAACGCTCAGAGCAAGGGGTTTCACCCCTTCGGGAACCCCAACCTTCTCAAAAGTAATATTAAGAACTAGAACAATCCCTAACAAACTTATAAGTTCCGCATTCCGTCGCAACTATAACTCTATATTTCTCTCCTTCTAAGCATGGGAATGAGCAGTTATCTGGAGAGAAAGCATAATATTTTATGCCTAAAGGAGAGATATAGGAGTTGTTAAGATATAAGGAGCAGTACTTATCTGGATTAGATAAGCTTTCTATGGTTATGGAGGTTATGGTTAGGTTGAGATTAGAAGGGTTATCTAAGAAGAGTTTAATAGATTCTTCTGCTTTATCTATGTAAGTTAAGGTGTAAGCATCTAATATTGGGGTGTCTAACCTATCATAGAGTATTGCTAACATGTTAAGTTCGGCGAAGTTGAATTTAGGTGAAGGTGCGAAGCACCGCAGCTGTATGTCTGCTGTTAGACGTAAGCGGATACCCTCAAGTGAATGTTAGCGAAGGGAGAGTTGGAGGCAATGAAAATTTGGAATTATTTGTTAGGATCGTACTTTCCGAAATCTTGTTTCCATTCATATTTACTTCTCTCACTCCATATCCTAAATGCTTCTTTCTCATGCTCTTCAAATTCTTCTCTTGAACAATTGTTTACTTTACAAAAATGATTTATTAAATCTTCTCTTGTTAATCTGATTTTTCAAGTTGTCTCCTTCCATCTTCTGTATAGCACCAAAATCCTATATGCTTTATTTTATGACACATACTACATAAATGATGAATTGCCACTAGTCTTTGGATATGTTTCTCATCATCATATTTCCAAAATTCATGTGCTTCTAAGCGGACATTTTCGGCACCACAAATCCAACATTTTTTCCCTTCTTTTTCAAAAAGTTCTTTCTTAATTTTATTCCATTTATTTAGTCTGCCATTCCTTTTGTAAATCCGATAAACTGACGAAAACCATACAGTAGATGGAACGAGTTCGATTGTTAGTTTATATTTCTGTTTTTCCATTTTTATATCACCTCCATGAGTTATACATATTATCCTATTTTTAGTTTGTCATCCGATTACATCCTATCTTGAGTTAAGTATGATTTTGATGAACAAAGATTTCCAGGATTGTTGTTGTATCTATAAAATGTTCTATAAGATGATATGTTTTATCTTGGGGGAAGGATATCTTTTCCAAAGATATCCTTGCTTTGGCACATTGGGTTAAGGAATAACCATGATAATTATTTCCTTGGGAAGATGTTTGAGAAGCTTGTTTGCTCATGTTAAGGGTGTAGTCTTTTAGCCATATGTATGCTAAGGATGCTATGGCTATTGTGAATACAACTAATAGAACCGAGCCTATTGTTGCTG
>JALWJP010000067.1 GCA_026997215.1 Nanobdellati archaeon | reverse complement strand
TTGTAAGGTTCCATATTTATTACTTAGAAATTCTCCAGTATGACATTGAGGTATTTCTGATTTCTTCAAATAATTAGATAATATGACGTTTAAATCTGTTTGTTTTACATAACGAAGATCCATAGAAGGTTGTAAGTCTTCTTTCATATAAAAACTTAATGCACTGGAAAGAGAGTTGTAATTTTTACAGACAGGTTTATTAAAACTATCGAAGCCTATTAATACTCCGCTATTACATTTTTTGTTGGTTACAAGAGAAGAAATTTTACTTTCTATGTTTGTTATTTTATTTTCATATAATTTCTTTATATTATTTAATTCATCTTTCTTAGCAAAGTAGTTTTCAAAAGAGGGCTTTAATAAACTCGCTAAAGATGAATAAGTGATGCATTGAGGATTTTGAGAAGCATCAAATCCCTTTAAAACTCCTGTTTCACACTTTTTATTAAGGAGAATTTGAGATATCTTTTCATCTAAATTCTTTATTTTGCTATTTTGAATATTTAAAGAACTTTCGAGAGCATTTATTTCTTCTTTTTTAGCGAAAATATTGTTTAAACCGTTTATAGTGGATCTAAGCAAAGCGATTTCATCTGTTAATCTCTTATCTTTTTCAGAAAGGGTAATATTGAGGGAAGAAATATTATTATTTATTAGTTCTGCTTTCTTATTTATGTATTTTGTGAGGGAAATATTAATTTTTTCAATCTCTGCATTCGTTATGTAATTTACAGGGTTTGAAGGAGCACATATTACTTTTCCATAGTCAAAGCCTATAACTGTTTGATTGTCAGGGCAATGCTCATTTAAGAGAGGTTGTATGTCTTTTTCTGTTAAATTACCTATTTTGCTCGATACTTCTGCATAACCTACTTTAAGATTTTTATATGTCATAGATGAAGAAATTATGGGTATATTTCCTTCTTCATTTCCTATTTGATGACCTTCCAAACTCATAGCATTTAAACCATTATTACAATCACCTGCAATACACCACTGCGTTAGTAAGGATAAGTCATTATTAGTTGAGGAGACGTAATTATTTAATTCAGACCATTTTTTTATACATCCATCGCCTAGACACAAAGAATAAAAGCGAGAAGAACTACTTGGATCTACAAAATAGTTGAGATTATCCATATCGACTATCTTTCCTAAGCCGTAATATAAATAAAGGTTTCCTTTAAGTATGCCTCCTTGAACTTTCAAGAAATCTTTATCTGTAAATCCGTTTAGGCTCTCTGCTATATCTACGATACCGTTGTAATTATCATCTATAGATTTAAGATCATTATAACTTTTTGCAATTTGTTGAACAGGTAACCAATCATTATTTGGATTTACAGATGCATAACTTACATATATTAAAGCTATAAACAAAACCATAGCTTTAATTATTTTTTTCATATTTTCACCTTTTTTGTAAATTGATGCAGGTTTCTTTTTCTTCTCCTTTTAAAACACCACACTCTCCTGTTTCTAGGGCGTAATACAAAAAACATGAGTTGACTTTATCTGCAGGAAGTTGATAACATAAGCTAATGTTATGAGTTTGGACAGCTTTATTGCTGTAATAATGGGCTATGCACGATGAAATAAGTTCTTCATTTAATTTATAGCATAGTTCTTTATTATCTTTTTCTAATACTTCTTTAAACACTTTTTCATAATTTTTTTGAGACAAGTAATAATAAATAATAGATCCTATGATTAAGACGATTATTGATGTTATTATGCTATATTTCCATAACCTATATTTTTTTTGATGTTGTTGATGGGATATAAAGGAAGGTAGCATAAATAATATATGTATAAAAGGGGTTAATATAAATTATGAGTTATTTTAACGAGTTCATTGCTACTTTGGATGAAGTAGTAGGATATAAATATATTATGTCTTTCATACTTGTATTTGCCGTAGTTTTGGGACTTTTAGATGTATCAGGTATCTTTAGAAGGAGAGAAACTCATAACAATCAAATTATAGAAAAAAAGATGTGGACATTGCAAGTTTTAATTGCTTTAGCTGTTACTTTTTTAGCACTTTATAATCCTTCCACTTCGGAGTGGATTTTTAGAGCAGTAACAGAATTTACTAATTGGGTTTTAATTGCTTTTATGGGTATTGTTATACTTTATGTTTTTTCAAAAGTTGTGATTTTTAAGGGCGAGGAAGAGGAAGAAATCGTGGCGAGAAGATTTACAAGATCTATAAAAATAACAGCTTTTAGCATAGGCGTTATTGTATTCTTTTATTTTCTTAACAAGTATGCACCTAATGTTTTTTTATTTATGAATACACGTGCTTTAATCCCTGTAATTATTTTGATAGGTATTCTTGCTATACCTATTGTATGGATCTATTATATTCATTTTAGAAATAATTATCCTCGTAGTCCTCAGCAAATTCGACAGATGTATACTGCTAAAAATATAGCATTTCACGATTGTATGAAGAGAAGAACGGATTATTATTTGGAAAAAGGTTATGATTTAGAAAGTGCAAGAGCAAGAGCATTAGAAGATTGTAAGGAGTCACCTCATCTCAAATATTAATTGATATTTAAAAGATCTTTTATTTCACATGCCTTACATATACGTCTGGAAGTAGGCATACCGCATTTTTCACATCGATTTATGGTTTTAGGTAGGGATTCGCGAATGCAAGGCATTATCTTTTCATAAGTTCTTACAATATTTTGCTTTGTTCCCATATGTTTTAATTCAAATTTATTAATTAATTCACGTACATCCCATCTATAAGATCCTTGAGCATACGGACATTCTGCAAAATCTACAGGTAAGTTACGTAAAAGAGCATAAAGAGCTACTTCTTTTTCTGGAATATCTATTAAAGGTTTTATTCTTTGAACAAATACTCCTTCAATTACATGGGGCTTGGGTCCGAGCCTTGCTGCTCTTATTAAATCACCTTTAAAATAATTTGCTAAAATGCTTTGGGCTTCATCATCAAGATTATGCCCTATTGCTAATTTTGTCGCTTTAATTTCTTTTGCTTTTTTTTCTAAAAGCAGTCTTCTAAATACACCGCATATTGTGCATGGCGTCAATTCTAATTTTTTTTCTCGTGATATTTTTACCATTTCATCTAGATCTTTTCCTATGTGATCTTTAAAGGAAACTATGTGGAGAGGTATTTTAAGTTTAGATGCTAACTTTTCAGCATAAGGTATTGTAAGGTTTCTGTAGCCTTCTATTCCTTCATTAATTAAAATGGCTTCTACCTCTATACCTAATTTATCTTGAAATTTGGTTAGAAGATAAAGAAGGGTTGCAGAATCTTTTCCACCGCTAATACCTACTGCAACTTTATCTCCTCTTTTAACAAGTTCGTATTTTCTAATCGTTTTTAAAAATTTCTTCTCAATACTTTCTAAAAAATGCTTTTTACATAGTGCTCTTCCTTCATATTTTCTATATATTACTGCTTTTGCCTTACACAAGGAACATTGCATGTTATTTTAATACTTTCCATACATTTTAAATAAGTTTTACTTTTTTCCTTACTAAATCGAGGAAGTAGACCGATATCATATATACTGTTAGTTGCTTTATTCTATATATGGGCCAACTTATAATTTTTTGGTTTTTCCAATAAGGATCTATCAGCATATCTATTAAAATGATGTAGAAGGCGTTAAGTTTTATAAGTATGCTCAGAATGTGGAAGTCTTTAAATCCCAAGAACAGATAAGATATTCCTAAAAGAATAAAAGAACCTATGGAATAATATTTCCATAAAGTTTTTATAGCCAAACTTCTTTTTTCATTTTTTAATGAATGAGAACAATGTATACATTTTGTTCCATGAGACGGCGTAGGAAGAGAGCATTGACTACATACTATAAGATTCTCCATGTTTTATCCCCCTCGTGCATATATACATTTAAGAACGAAGACATATAAAAATGTTTATGTAGATATAGTGATATATTGTCATTTAGAGAGACTTTAAGAATCTCTCAATTACTTGTCTTGTTGCTTTTTGCAATGATTCTTTCGTTTGCGCTCCTATATGCGGTGTTATGAAAACTTTTGGATGCGAGGCAAGAGCTTGCTGCTCTTTTGTGATGTTGCGCTCATCTCCTAACACGTCTGCAGCATAATAACTAATAATGTTTTTATTTAAACCTTCTAATATGGCTTTATCTTCTACTATTTCTCCTCGTGCTAAATTTATTAATATTACTCCTTTTTTCATTTTGCTTAAAGTAATTGAATTAATTAAATGTTTTGTTTCTGGAAGTAAGGGTACGTGCAGAGTTATAATGTCTGAGTTGTTCAAAAGATGTTCTAAATCAACATATTCAAAGCCATATTTCTTAGCAAATTCTTCATCCTTGTAAATATCATAAGCTAATATCTTCACATTCCATCCTTGTAATTTTTTTACAATTCTTTTAGCTATATTACCCATTCCAATGAAACCAATAGTTTTTCCTTCAACATCATAACCAAAAAACTTACTCCTATCTACATTCTTGTAACCTTTAGACTTAACCGCATTATTTGCTTCACAACCTTTTCTTAAAGCATTTAACAAATGCAAAAAGAAGATCTCCGCTACGGCATTAGCATTAGAGGCAGGAGCATTGAAAACCTTAATGTTTCTTTTCTCACACTCCTTTAAATCTATATGATCTAAACCCACTCCTACCATCAAGATGTATTTTAAGGATCTATATTTTTCTAAAAATTTTTTATCTATTTTTGTTCTAGCTCTTATTATTGCAACATCTACGTCCTCAGGGATATTAAACCAATATATATCATGATCTTTCAATAATTGTGAAATAACAACTTCATCAACTTTATCAAATATACCTATTTTCATAATCATCTCTTAATCATTATATTTTTATAAAGTTATGTTTCTTTATGTTTGTATGGTTTTAAGCCTATGATTCTTGCTAAAACATTCAATGGGATGAACATTCCCTTTTCTTTCATCTCATAAATTACTACTTTTCCTTTAGATTGTAAATAAACTTTTATTTTCTTATTAATCTCATCTTTTATTAACATTTTTACTCCCATCTCATCTTCATATGAAAACCAAATACTATTTTTGCTATTTTTCAGTTCTTGTTCTAACTCTTTTATATTGGCTATCTTTCCAGCAGTGATAGTATTTACTTCATCAAGTTTACTATAATTATTTATTATGATTATGTTGCTAAGATTTTCTTGTT
>JALWJP010000066.1 GCA_026997215.1 Nanobdellati archaeon | reverse complement strand
ATACATTTGAATAAATGGGAATTTGATAAATACGAAAAAGAAACATTAAAATTTTATAGAAGATTGAGGGATAAATATGGTAGAATTTAAAGTTTGCTATGGTAACGATTGTATTAATTCTTATTATAGAGGCTACGCAAAAGGATGTGAGTTCTGCATAAAAGGTGAAAAATTAGTGCTTTTTATCACAGGAGAATGTGACAACCGATGCTTTTATTGTCCTGTTTCTGAAAAGAAATTTGGTAAAGATATAATATTTGCTAATGAAAAGAAAGTAGAAACCTTTATAGATGTGCTTAACGAAATAAATTTAACTCAGGCCAAAGGGGCAGGAATAACAGGAGGAGATCCTCTTAAAAAAATAGAAAGAACAACAGATTATATAAAAAAACTAAAATCATTTTATGGTAAGGACTTTCACATACACCTTTATACTCCTTTGACCTTAGTGAATAACAGAACACTTAAAATGCTTTATGAATCCAGTTTAGATGAAATCAGATTTCATCCTAATATACTTGATAAAACGCTATGGCATCGAATGCATGAAGCAAAAAAATTTGATTGGAGTGTAGGTATTGAAATACCAGTTATACCCGACAAAGAAAAAGAAATAAAAGAGCTTATGCTTTATAGCAAGAACATAATAGAATTCATGAACTTAAACGAGTTAGAACTTTCTGATACCAAAGTAGAACATTATAGATTGAGAGATTTAGGGTATGAACCCAAACATGAATTAAGTTATGGTGTCAAAGGTTCACAAGATCTTGCCATTAAACTAATAGAGTGGGCTAAAAATCAAAATCTTCCTTACAAAGTTTACTATTGCTCTGCAAAACTTAAGGACAACGTACAACTTAAAAACAGATTAAAAAGAAGAGCTAAAAATGTGGCATTGCCATGGGAAATTCCAACAGAAGAAGGTACTTTAATTCGAGGGGTTATTTATGCTAAAGGATACGAACCTTCTCAAAATTACTTGAAAAAAATAAAGAACATAAATGAGAGAAAAGCTCTTAAAGAATATGAGAAAGCTATTACTTCCCTTCGAAAAATAGGTTTAGATACGTTTTATTATGATCATTTCAAAAAACGTTTATTAGTGCCCTTAGACTTTTTAGAAGAACACTCGGAAAAAATAAAAAAATTAGGATTGATAGGTGCTATAGTAGAAGAATATCCTACGGAAGATGGTCTTGAGGTAGAGATACAGTTTTTATAGTCTCTGGGCTATAACAAATCCATGATCCTTCTCCCATGGATCTAAACGAGTCTGAAATTTTATTTTATAACCTCTCTTCCTTATTTTATTAATCTCTTGACTTATTACTTCCTGAGGCTTCCTAGTTATAGAAATGCTGCGTGTTTTTATGGCTAAATAAAGGAGACCGCGCTCTTTTAAAAAAATGTCTGCATTTACTAAAGCAATATCCGTTTGATTAGGTTGAGCAATATCAACATAAAGAATATCTGCTTGTTCCACTAAACCCGCATATTCGTTCCAGTAAGATGCATTAGCTAAAATAGGTAAAATATTATCTCTACCTGTTTCTATCAATCTGGTTAAATCTATAATACTGCGGGGGCTTAGTTCTACACCGTAAATTAACGCACCCTCTTTAGCAATATCTGAGAAATGTGAAGCAGTAGTACCATTAGCTATACCTAAATAAAGCATTACATCGTAATTCTCTAAAGCATTAATGAACTCTAAAGGCATATTTTTCATCATTGCAGCGGCTATCTTAGATTTCTTCGGATTCCAGACGCGTAGTTCTTTGCTACCTTTTTTAAATACACGTTCCCCGTAAACATTATAACCTTTAACCTTGCTTACTGTAGCATAATTCCTTCCGATCCTATAAACTTTTGCACTTAACCTTTTAAACATACTCTAATTTAAAGTATAAAATAATTTAAAAATTAAACCCATATAACTTAATGCAAATATGTTTATGAGGTGATTCTATGAGCATAGAAGAAATTTTGCCTTTCTTAGAGGAACTTGCTGAAGATCGTAAAATCCCACGAAACGTAAGAAGCATGATTGCCGATGCTGTTAAAATCATTAAGGAGGAAAGCGAAGAAAGTTTAAAAGCAAGAGTTACTACAGCCATAAGCATATTAGATGAAGCAAGCACAGATCCTAATTTACAACAGTTTTCTAGAACAGAGATATGGAATGTTGTTAGCATGCTTGAAAGTTTCCTTCAAAGTTTAGATGAAGATGAGGAAGAATAAACCTTTAAATAACTTCTAAAACAAAGTAGAAATATGGAAAGGATATGGTACATAAAATATGCTCCTACGAGAATAGAAGAATTTTTAGGGAATAAGTCCCAGTTAATGAAAGTAATAGAATGGTTAAAGCATCCTAAACCAGGTAAAGGACTGTTATTGTATGGTCCCCCAGGTACAGGGAAAACGCTCAGTGTTTATTTAGCTGCCAGGACATTAAAAATGCAAGTTATTGAAACTAATGCCTCTGACGTAAGAGATGTGGAAAAAATTAAACAAATGGCTTCAGGAGTGGGCAAACAAAAAACTTTATTTCTTCCAAATCACGTTATACTTTTTGATGAAGTAGATGGTATAGGCGGTTTAGAAGAAAGAGGAAGTATTGCAGAGATAGCAAGATTTATCAAAGAATCCCGATTTCCGGTTGTTTTAACAGCTAATGATGCTTACACCAATAAATTAAGACCTTTACTTCCTTATTGCGAACTCCTAAAATTTAATAAAGTCCCTATAAGAGAGATTTATGCTCGTCTTAAATATATTGCTATGAAAGAAGGATTAGAAATAGATGAAAAAGCACTAAAGTTTATAGCAGATAAATCTAACGGAGATGTTAGAGGTGCTATAAATGATTTACAGTTATTAGCTCAAACAAAAAAACATATAACTTATGAAGATGCAATTAATACCTTAGGTTATAGAGAATACGATAAAGAAATATTTGAGGTCTTACCTGTTATTTTTAAAACTCTGAGCTTTAAAAATGCAATGTTTCTTGCATCTCAATTAAATATAGATTTTGATTTATTATTCGAATGGATTAGAGAGAATATAAGTATAGAGTACAAAGATCCTGAAGATGTTGCCAAAGCTTACTATTATTTGGCAAGAGGCGATCTTTTTAGAAAAAGAATAATGAAAAGACAATATTGGAGATATATAGTATATGCACAAGCATTAGCTATAGGAGGAGTAGCGGTTGCTAAGAAACAAAAATATCCTGGATTTACACGATATCAATATCCTTTAAAAATAAGATTGATGAAACAGAAAAAAGAAGAAAGAGATGCTATGAAAGAAGAAATGAAAGATCTTGCTAAAAAACTCCATGCCTCTTCTAAAAAAATAAAAGATGAATATAGCTATTTATTGGAAAAACTTAAGAATTAGCAAGATCTAGTTAGCTTTCATGTTAAAAATGCAGTTTTTCTGAATTCAATAATTCTCTGCATCCTTTTATCACAGCATAAGAGGTTGAAGAAGTAATTCCTAATTTAAAGGATGTGTTGAATGATAAATTTTCTTCTATTTTCTTCTTAAGATTTTCAAGATAGTTAGGAGGTAAATTCTCTCCGATGCTTCCTCCAAAAATGATATGTGAAGGATTTAATAAATGCACTGCTTTTTCCAATCCTGCACTTAGCCAGTTCAAAGTTTCATTTTCAAAAAGATCATAGTTTCCAGACAACAAAATTTTTACGCTTTTCTTTAACCTTTTCTCTAAATACCTTCCTCCTACTGCTGCCTCCAAACATCCTTTTTTTCCACATCCACATTTATAATTATGATTTAATTTTATATGTCCTAATTCCCCTGCTATGCCATTATTACCTTCTATTATTCTGTTATTTATAATAATTCCAGACCCTAACCCTGTGCCCCAAACAACTCCTATAAAAACATCTCTCACTTCTCTAATTAAAGACTCCCCATATGCAAAACAATTAGCGTCATTAGCAAGAACTATTTTTGCATTAGGAAAAAATTGTTTAGTGTAATTAATCAAATCAAAATTATTTAGTCCAGGTAAATTCGGAGATTTAACAACTTTATTATTTTTAACCTGTCCTGCAACTGAATAAGCAACACCTTCTATTTCATAAGAGGATGAAAAAGAACGAAGAACCGATTTCAAATCTTTCAAGAAAGAAGTATGTAAAAACCTTTTATGAGAAATCACTTTTACAGAGTCAAGAACCATGGCCTCTATTTTAGTACCGCCTATATCTAGAATCAAATCCATATATAAAGTTTGTTGAAAATCTTTTAAAATTTTAGAACCTTTAAGAACATAGATAAGCGCCGGTAGTCTAGTGGTATGATACAGCCCTGCCACGGCTGAGGCCCGGGTTCGAATCCCGGCCGGCGCATCTCGAAATTTGAGTAAAGAAAAATAAAAGATTATAACTAAAATTTCACACACAGAATCCAAGTACTGTACCACACAGCATCATCGTCGGTTCTAAACTTCCAATATATTTTTCCATTAGTGATAACAGGATAAACTGCTACAATATCTAAATCGTTTTCTTGATACATTACGCCTCCAGATATAGGAATATAATCTGGCTGATTACACGTACATGTTATCCATGATCTCGCATTTCCACAATATTGCACATAATAGCCTTTAATCCCACCACCAACCTGACTCCATGATGTTTTACAACCATCACTTAAACACAAAGATTGTGCTTTAACACTTCCTGCAACATCAAGTTTAGCTTGAGGATTTGTTGTGCCTATACCTACATTGCCATATAGATGGGTTTCTCCATTGTCTATATTTATTTCCATCCATCTTTGAACACCAGCCTTAGCAAAAACTAACATCCTATCATTTCCATATTCTATACTTGCATCATTTAAACCAGGCTCTCTCAATCTAATCCAACCGTTCACCTTTAAGTCATTATTTATAAAGGCATCTCCATTAACATCGAGTTTAGCTTGAGGATTTGTTGTGCCTATCCCTAACATACCAACATTTACAATATTATTACCTTGAGCATCATTTCCTTGTTGCAATACTTGAGCTAATGTCTGTAATTCATTACTAGGATCATCATCATTGTTACCGCAAACAATGTTGCCGTTGGCATCTGTATGTAATCTTTTACCTGCACCGCAGATGATAGAAGGTAATCTTACATTTCCATTAAATACTGCATTACCACTAACAACAATACCTCCATTAGAAGTTAATCCTCCTACTGTTATTGGGTTGGTTGTAGAT
>JALWJP010000065.1 GCA_026997215.1 Nanobdellati archaeon | reverse complement strand
ACAAAAAAGAATCCAAATTTAAATACAAATAAATCCAATAAAGATTATAAAACCAATCCAAGTGATATAATTTTTGAGAAGAAAATAATAGGAAAAAAAATTTGAGATGGAAAAAAGAATGGATAAATAAAGATAAAGAAAATATCTCTATAAAAGGTTATTTTACACGACTTTTTAGAAAAGATCCTATTTTAAGATTTTGTCCGAAATGTAAAAAAAGAGTAGAAGGGGAAAAATGCACCATACATAACATAGAATCTGAAAAACTTATCATTCTCTCAGGTATCATAGACGATGGAACTTCTTCCATAATTGTAAATTTCTTTAGGCAAGATGCAGAAAAACTAGTAGGTATGAAGGAAGAGGAAATCGAAGAGGTAATAAAAAAAGAAGGTAAAGATTCGTTCTATGAAAGCATAGAACAGCGATTGCTTAAAGGATTTTTTAAAATAAAAGGTACAGTAAAAGTTAATGATTACAATAACACTTTGGAAGTAACAGTTCATAATTTTAAAGAATTAAAAGAGGTGATCTAAATGGCTGAAATAAAAAGTGTGAGAGATTTGCCCGGTGTAGGGCCAAAAACCGCTGAGAAACTCGAAGAAATGGGTATGGATGACTTAATGATTATAGCAACATCATCTCCTTCAGAATTGGCAGCGATAGCTGATATAGGAGAAGGTGTTGCTGCAAAAATAATAGCAGCTGCTAGAGATGCATTAGATATGGGATTTGAATCCGGTTTAAAAGTCTTAGAGAAAAGAAAAAAAATAGGAAAAATAACAACAGGAAGCAAAGCTTTTGATGAATTGCTTGGAGGAGGTATAGAAACATCAAGCATAACTGAATGCTACGGAGCATTCGGTTCTGCTAAAACACAAATTGCTCATCAACTCTCGGTTAATGTTCAACTACCTCAAGATCAAGGGGGATTAGAAGGTTCTGTTCTTTATATCGATACTGAGCAAACATTTAGACCAGAGAGAATACAACAGATGGCGAAAGGAGTGGGGTTGGATGGAGAAGAAGCACTTAAAAACATTTATGTAGGTAGAGCATATAACTCTGATCATCAAATATTGCTTGTAGAAAAAGCCAAAGACCTTATTAAAGAGAAAAACATTAAACTAATTATTGTTGATTCAATTACCGCTCATTTCAGAGCAGATTATGTTGGTAGAGGGAGTTTAGCAGAAAGACAGCAAAAACTTAACAGGCATTTACATACATTGCAAAAATATGCTGATACTTTTAATTTAGCAGTTTATGTTACAAACCAGGTTATGGCTAAGCCAGACGTGTTCTTTGGAGATCCCACTGAAGCAGCAGGAGGTCATGTATTGCATCATGCAGCAACATTTAGAATATATTTAAGAAAAAGTAAAGGAAATAAAAGAATTGCAAGATTAGTTGATAGTCCCAATTTACCTGATGGAGAAGCTGTTTTTGTAGTGACGGAGGAAGGAATAAGAGATGCATAATCCTTAAAAAGTAGTAAATATTTTAAAGAAGTAAGAACATAAAATATATATGGAATGGGTTTTAAGAATAGTTTCAAACAAAAAAGGTTCCAATCCTGGAGGATTTGCTTATCTTAAAGAAGTTTACGGATATGTAAAGTTCTGTCATTCTGTCCATCAACGTAGAGGTCCTTTAGAAGTTACACATCAACCGATTTACGAATACATAACATCAGCGGTTGCAAGAAGATTTGGAATATTATCACCACCACTTCAAGTCATAGCTGGAGAAAAAATAAAAATAATAAATGAATGTAATAATCCTTTTTTCAACAAACCACGAGAATATTATTTTTTTTCTCATTATGTAGATCATACGAATAATGGCGAAGTTGATGAAATATATAGAGTTTATCTAGAATTAATAGGTATATGTGATGTTTTCAAGAAAGGAGACAATTACGGATACCTTAAAGGTACGCATGAAATAATCATAATAGATGTTGGCTGTAATTTCGTTAAGGCGATTAACGGGATAATGTATTATAACACCCCGAGACCGCCTAATAAAAAAGCTGTTAAAAAAATAAACCGCCAAATTAGAACATTAGATGGCAAAAAAATAAATCCTATGGATTTAATTCATGAAATTCCTTATTTCAATATAAGAATGCTTGATGAAAACATAAAAGTAAAATCGATTTTATCGAGAGAAGAAATAGAGTACATACAAGGTTATTATATTAATCAATTTGCTAAAAAGATAAAAAAGTTAAATTAAGGTAACGCTCTCTACCTCCGCACTTTCTATTCCCTCTAAATTACTAAGCTTTTCCTCTACCTTCTCAGCTATTCTTTCTTGATCCTCTACCATTAACAAAACCTTTAAAGCCTTTAAACCAAAAGCAATAGGCTCTTCTTTCATATCCTTTACTTCTCCTAACTCTAAAGTCGCCTGCTCTACTTGCCTTTTAATCATATCCATGTCTATATCGGGCGAAGAAGGCATAAGTTTAACAGCCATTAACACTTTCCTTGGCATTCCATCACCTCAATAACTTATTTAAATGTTACATTAACTTTATAATTTTTATGGATGTTGAAAGTAGGCTAGAGATCATAAAAGGTTTTGCTCATGAAATCATTACAGAACAAGAATTAAAAAATCTTTTCGAAACAAAAACAAAGCCAAAAGCTTATGATGGTTTTGAGCCAAGTGGCTTAGCTCACTTGCCTGTAGGTATATATAGACCACTTCTTATAAATGAAATGCATAAGGCAGGAGTGGAATTTCATTTGCTTTTAGCTGATAGCTTTGCATGGATAAACAATAAATTTGGAGGTAATTTAGAAGTTATAAGAAAAGCTGGCGAATATTTCTTAGAGGTATGGAAAGCATCTGGACTGGTAGATATAAACAAAGTAAAGGTTCATTGGCATAAGGATTTTATAGGAGATGAGGAATATTGGAGAATAGTTTTAACCATAGCTAGAAACCATACATTAAGGAGAACGCTGAGAGCATTAACAATAGCAGGAAGAAGCGAAAGTTTAGATAATTCTACTGCAGTAGTGTTTTACCCATCAATGCAAGCAGCAGATATTTTTTATATGGATATAGACATATGCCAGTTAGGTTTGGATCAGCGTAAAGTTAATATGTTGGCAAGAGAGATAGCAGAGAAATTAGGATGGAAGAAACCAATAGCAGTTCACCATAACTTGTTAATGGGTTTGCAAGGTCCTGTTAAACCTCAAAAAATGGACGAGGATGCAAGGAGAGATGTGCTTATCACATCTAAAATGAGTAAATCAAAACCAGATACTGCTATTTTTGTTCATGATTCTTACGAAGAGATAAGAAGGAAAATAAGAAAGGCGTATGCTCCTGAAAAGCAAGTTAATGACAATCCTATTTTGCAATATTTCAAGGAAATTGTTTTTAGGATAAAAGACGAGGTTTTAGTTGAAAGACCTGCTAAGTTTGGAGGTAATATAGAGTTTAAAAGTTATGAGGAAATGGAAAAGGCTTATAGGAAAGGTGACGTGCATCCTTTGGATTTGAAAGAAACCTTAGCTAAAGAACTCAACGAAATAATAAAGCCCATAAGGGAGCATTTTGAGAAGAACAAAAAGGCTAAAGAACTTTATGAATTTGTTAAGGCACAAGAGATAACGAGGTAATAAAATGAATGCCAGGTTGCTGCTCTTATCCTTCGGAATAATATTGGCTTTAACTTTGATTTTATATGCTGCTCTAACAAATACTTATGTTTCTGAAAAATTAGGATATGATGAAAGAAAAGTATTAAATTTAGAAGGGACATGGGAAGGAACTTACACAGTTGAGGGGGTGAAAGGCTGTGTTAAAGTAGAGATTACAAAAAGAAAAGAAAAATCTTATGATGCAATTATTACTTTTTACAAGCCTTTGAGTATGAGAAATATTTATGCCAAAGTATATACTCAATACACGGATTTTGATTATGCAACTATAACTTTCATTAATGAAACATTGGATCTCTTATTTGGAGGAAAAGTTAGAGGCGGTAACATCATAGTAGTAAAAGGTAACTTAAAAGATTTGAAGTTTGAAAGAATAGAAATTAGAAAATTTGCTAAAACATGCGATGAAGAGCAAATAAACGAAAGGAGTGCATTTGAAGAGTTCTCCCAAGCCCTTGAAATAGAAATACCTCCTTTTTGTGTTCAAAAGATGAAAGAATATTCTTTTTTACTTGCAGAAACCCAACCACAAAACATAAAGATTTCTTCCTCTGAACCATGCGTAATGTTTATTGAGGGGTTTTCTAAAGATAAGATTAAAAATATAAAACCCATCTATGAAAATGAAACATACGCAAATTATGGAGAATTTGAGATTCAATGGTTAAATGAAGGAGCGGTGGTGAGGTTCAAGTGATTGATAAAATAATAGATTTTCTAAGTTCCCCTTCTCATGCTCCTGAGATAAAGGCGATATTAAGCAATCCCGAGTTATATGAAGCATTCCCTCTTAATAAAAACCACTTCATGAAACTAAAGGAGAAGAATGTTAGAGAGGTCTGGGCAATTGACGGAAGCAACAAAACGGTGGTAGAGGGAAGTGGAATAGCAATAGAATACGGAAGAGTAGTTGCAGTTTCCAATAAAGGTAGGATTTTAGAAACATCATTTCTTTCATTAGTAAAAGCAAAAATAAAAGAAGAGCAACTTTATTATGAGGTAATGCCTTATCACTGGTCCGGTACTGAGATTAAATTAAAAATTCAAGAATTCAATGCTTATGATGAGACATTAACAGGAAGTGCTTTTAAAGCCAAACCTGCAACAGTGGCAGCTATAACAAGAAGATTTATGGAGTGGGCCATGTTAAAGCATATAATAAATAATTATGATGAGATTGTAGTGTTGAGAGATGGTAGTTTGCATATGGGAGTCACAGGGGAAAAAGAAGTTGTAGGTGAGGTGTTTAAGAAAGCTAATGAAAAAGGTAGCGATATCATAGGGGTGGTAAAGTTCTCAACAATATTAAGTAATAGGGGAAGAGATATACTCAATGAAGTTAACGAATTAGCTCATATAAACGCGCCATGGATTTATTATCCTATTGCAATAGGTAAAAGAGATCTACATCCTGCAGTTATCGGCGCTTTAAAAGCACACAAACATGGAAGAATTGTAAGAATAGAAATGCATAAAGATTTTTTTAATATAGAGGCATTAGAAGAAATATTGGCATTATGCAATGATGCTTTATATTTAGGCTACCCATTCATATTAGCAAAAGCAGATAAAATTGCAAAAATTAAAGATTATGAAATAAAAGAATTAAGAAAAATTATATTACATAACCTTTCCAA
>JALWJP010000064.1 GCA_026997215.1 Nanobdellati archaeon | reverse complement strand
GAATATAATATGGGTGTATACGTTAGTAAGAAACCTACTAAATGTGAAATATTAGAAAATACTGTTTTTCAAGCAATACTGAAACCAAAAGAAACTAAGGTAATGGTGAGAAAAGATTAAAAGTGGTGGTAATATGTCTATTTTAACACTTCTTTCAAAACATCTCTTGCTTTCTTTGGATCAGCACTTCCCTTAGTTTTTGCCATAATCTTCCCAACTAAAAAGTCTAAAGCCTTCTCATTTCCTGTCCTGTAATCCTGCACCGCTTTTTTATTTTCCTCAATAACCTCTAAAGCTATGGCTTTTAAAGCATCATCTGAAGAAACCATTTCCTTGAACCCATACTTTTTAACCAACTCCTTTAATGGTAAAGAATCTTCAAACATCTTTCTTAAAATTTGCTCAGTAGTCGCGTCGCTGTACTTTTTAGATTCATATGCTTTTATAGTTTCTATCACCCACTCATCCTTAAATCCTGATGCTTTATAAGATGTTGCGTGATAATTCAAAATCTTTTTTATAACCCTTCCAATCCATGTTGCTGCTTCTTTAACACTTATGCCTTCTTTAACAGCAAGCTCAAATAAATCCGCAATTTCCCTCTCAGAAATTAAAGATTCGGCTGTTTTTTCTTTTAAACCATATTGTTTAACAAATCTCTGCAATTTTTCATCAGGCAGTTCGGGTAGTTTTGAAGATAATTCCTTCAAAAAATTATAATCAACTTTAACAGCAGGCAAATCACCATCTAAAATATACCCATAATCTTCTTCTTCCTCTTTTGTTCTCATAGCTCTTGTTACCTTCGCTGTTTCATCCCATCTTCTTGTTTCTCTTGCAACATTTCTACCTTGCAAAACTTGTTGTTTTTGCCTCAACATTTCATATTTTAAAGCAATTTCAACTTCTTTTAATCCCGTAATATTTTTTACCTCTACTCTTTCCATTCCTTTAATAGATATATTAGCATCAGACTTAAACACTGCTAAAGTCGATGCATCATAAACACCGATGTATTCTAAAATCTGTTTGAGCTTAAAAAGATAAGCTCTTGCCTCTTCTGCACTGCTTATATCTGGCTCAGTAACTATTTCAAGTAAAGGTACCCCTGAACGATTATAATCTACTAAAGTATAATCTTTCTTATGAACTATTTTTGCAGGATCCTCTTCTATATGAACGCGCTTAATTCTAATTTTTTTGCCATTAACCACTACATAACCGTCATAACCAACAGGAATTTCGTATTGTGTGATCTGATAGTTCTTAGCCAAATCAGGATAGAAATAAACTTTTCTAGAAAAGAAAAAATCTTTATTAATCTTACAATTCAAAGCCAACGCAACTTTTAAAGCATACTCTATTACCTTCTCATTAACAACAGGCTTAGAACCTGGCATTCCCAAACAGGTTTCACAAACATAAGTATTAGGAAGAGGTTCTTCTTTTAAAGATGCAACATTTTTGCATGAACAAAAAAGTTTGCTTTTTGTATTAAGTTGAACATGTGTTTCCAAACCAATAATATATTCAAGATTGCGTTTCATATTAACTTAAAAAAAAGAGAAAATTTAAAATGTTAATCACATTCGTAAGAATATTTTTTAAAACCCAAAAACCTCAAAATTTTTGCCCACCAAGGCAAATGCTCTTCAAAGACATCCTTAAATTTAACCTCAATTATTTTAGATTTAGTTCCATTAGTAAAAGCAAATTTAAGAGTTTTATAAGAATGAAGAGGTCTGTAATAAGGCAAGTCAAAAGAAGTAATATTAGCAGATAATCTCAAAGAAGGAATAATCCATCCTGGAGGTTGCTTTAAAGGTATAACATAAATAGCATGATTCAAAGGTTGAGAAAAATAAAACATAATTTTTTGAGGGCAAAGCCTATAAGTAACATTTAAAGGTAACTCTTCAACAGCAGAAGCATTATAGAAGTTAATTGTTATGTTGCCATACTCCTCAATTTCATTACAATAATAAAGTCGAGGTATTAAAGTTATAGAACCTTCATAATAAGGAACATAAACAAATAAATGAAAATTAGCCGCTTTTCCAGGAGGTACATTTTCTTTTTTACTCCAGTAATATCCTAAATTATCGTAAGAAGAAGAGTTAAAACTTTTAACCATAAGATAAGCATCGCATGTAACAGAACCCACATTTTCCCACACAGCAACAATCTCCAGTACATCTCCTTCAAAAGTATGATTAAAATAAGAAAAATGTCCAGATAAACTCTCTTTTATGTTCACAAGCACAGGTATGCTAAAAGTTACAGGCAATAATAGCGCAAATAAAATAACTATTTTTCTAATCATTCAACCACCTTCATTATTCTTTTAAGTTGATATATCTTTTTTCCTAAACTATTGGTGAAATATATGGCTTTTATCTCTAACATACCGCTATAATTTCCTATTCCTTCCGGTACAAATTTTATAGGAATGTTACGGGATTCATTAGGCCCCAAAATATATTCTCTTTTATAATATAGTAAAGGAGAAATATTACCTGTAATATTCAATTTAAGAATAACTTCATATGGCAAAGGATTGCTAACGGTTATAAGTTTAGTGGCATTAGTCTTATTAAAGATCATTCTCCCAAAATCCAATTTATCAGTATCAGCAGAAATACCTATTTTAGTTACATTATTTGCAGTAAGATTTATAACTTGCCCTTTCACAGCATATCCTGCTATGCTTACTTCATGAATACTCTGATTACCCATTATTATCACTATAGCTATAAAAGCAGTAATAGCAAATAAACTTGCATAAACATACTGCTTCATAAGGCATCACATCTTCCAGTAGATATAAAGAGCAACAAGACCTAATAAGATAAGCAGATACCACCAAGGTATGTGAAAACCGCCTTCTTCTTTCAATACCATACCTTCCTTAGGCACGTAAATCTCATCTAAAACTTTAATATGACCCGTATAATCTGCTTTACCACTGCCAAAAGAGACGGTTGCATCAACTCCATAACTACCAGATTCAATTTTTTCCTTAGACCTCCAATAAGCGCTAAGAACCACTATTTCTCCAGGCCTAACCTTCTTATTAGTTCTTACAGCAATGTTTCCAGTTTTATAACCAAAATCATCATAAACCTCTAAATTTTCAAAAACAGCAGTATAAGTAACAGTACCTGTATTCTTAAAAAGCACATCCACTCTAACAGTTTTATCATCCAATCTTTTAGCTTCTACACCTACTATTTTGCCATCCCTATAAGCATTACCACTAACTCTAAAAACGAACACAGGTCTTGTTACACCTACAGTAGCAATGCTTGCTCCTTCAGATTCTCGTTCATTAGCTACCACGGCTATATTAACAGATCCTGCATGATAACCAGGTTCAGCATCATCAGGTATCTTAATTTTCACTAAAAACTTTTGATTATAAGCAACAGAACTACCATCAGGTAAAGTTATTATCTTTTTATTTTCAGGGGAAATAAGAAAAGAGGATTGAGGTAATGAAACCCACTCGCTAATATCTTCCTCCGAAGCCTCAGCTGGTTTAAATTCATATCCATCTTTAGATCTAACTTTTTCTTTTTTATAAATAGAAGAATGCACAGGCAAATAATTAAGATTAATACGCATCGGTTTAGTAACAGTAGATGTAATGTAAAATTCACCAACAACCGTTTGTCCTCTCTTAACCTCTCCCAAATCCAAAACTCCAGGAATAGTGCCTATACCTATAGCATAAACATGCCCTATTAAGAATAAAGCAATTACCCAAAAGTAAATCATCAATCTCATAAAATAATATTGAAGTTGTAATTTTTTAAAATCATAACTCCATAGGTAAAATAGAGGGATAGGCGGGGATGCCTAGGCAGCATCCTGTAACCCCCGTGCCTATATGGGGGCGCCGAAGGTAGAAGAGAGGCAATACCGCATAAGCAAAGGTGCTTTCTACTGAACAATGAGCTACGGTCCCGTAAGGCGCATACAGCAGTGAACCTGGTCAGGCCCGGAAGGGAGCAGCCATAAGCTGTTGTATGCGTGCATACGGGGTGCCGTAGTAAGGTAGGTAGAAAGCAACCGGCTTGTGCGGTATGTCCATCTTCTACCGCTCCCTCTTTATATTTCTTCTCTTTAAGAAACCATTACTTTTAAAAAATTTAACTACTATAAAGTAGATTATGAAAGGTTATTCTATAAGTATGGTAGACATAACCGATTATTCGAGTCCTACTGTACTGAATGCTCCTAACTGGAATATTATTGCAAAGCAAAGAGCAGAAGTAAGTAGAACTTTAAGAGAACTTTATACTATTACACGTCATATATTATTAGGAGAAGAAAAATTAAGCGAACGTACTTATGCAGAAATACAACGTACAATGTATGAGTATCTGGGTAATTATTACATATTAACTAATTTACTATCTCCTAAAAATGATATTCAAAAGGAATATGTGGGATCTCATCCAATTCATTACCTTTTACAACTAATAACTCAATCTTTTTTTAAAGATCCTAAAAAGTTTAAAGAAGTAAAGATATGTAAAGGGTACCTTCGAATACATAAGGGAGAAAAGAAAAATAAAATACCCGTATATCAAGTTATAACTCCCCACTACCCTATTTATCTCTCATGTAGAATAAAGAATCCTAAAAGTTTATTAGAGAAAGCACTAACAGGTGCTAAAACATTAAATGACATTCTTGGGTTTTATGTAGTAGCACAAATACCAGAAACTTTAAAAGAAAACTATGCTAATATATTAAGAAATGTAGCCAATAACATAGGAAAACATTTAGAAAAAGAAGGCTTCATACCTATCATGAGAAAACCTTTAAAAGACGTAGATGGGAGAGAATATTACCCTTTAATGTATAGAAGCGCTAAAACAAAATTTATTATTTATTATTTAGGAAATTACTCTGAAAATGAATTAAAAAGTCAAGTAAAAGAAAAAGTAAAAGAAAACATATATGCACTTAATAAAGAGGGACTATATTTAATAAAATACAAGGTAAACAATGAAGGTAAAGAAAAATACCTTATATTAGAAATAGCAGAAGGAGAAAAAGAAAAAGTAATGAAGCAAATCATAAATGCTTTATGTATTTATCGTAAAGAACATCAAAAATTTGAGGAAATGAAATATACTAAAGAAGTCCATTCTCAAGATCTTATCGTCGTACCTACAGGAATATTTAATGGTTTAGGATTAGAAAGAGTACACATCCCTTTTAATCATGCACTAGAACTCATTAAAAAACTACCTTATAAAATCATTGTTAAAAAAGAAGAAAACAAAGATATAGGAGTAAGAGATTACCTTGGAGACAATAAAAAACCAAATGGTTATGAAGCCCTTCATCTAAATTACGGAATAGAATGG
>JALWJP010000063.1 GCA_026997215.1 Nanobdellati archaeon | reverse complement strand
GTTCTATAACATATTCTTTTTCTTGTTGATTTATATAACCTTCCTCTTTTAATAATGAAAGTTTAGCATGTATTTCCTTCAAACTAAACACTTGATATTTTGTTTTTGCTTCCGGGGGTATGGTAAATCCATGTTTGCCTAATCCTTTACCCATTTGTTTTAAAAGAATTGCTTTGTGACCTGCTTTTTTACCTACTCCTGCTTTACCTTTACCTCCTTTAGAACCTTTTCCTCTGTGTTTTTTTGGACTGCCGTAACCGTATGTTCTGGATCCCCTCTTTTTTATTACTTTTTTTCTGAATCTTACGACCATTATTAACACCTTTATCTAATCATTCTTTGAATGAGATCTTTTATTTTTTCTCCTCTATATCCTAAAGCTCCTTTTTGTTGGAATGTATATTTAACACCTTTTCGTCCATAGCCTTTTAAAGGAGGCGCTAATCTATAAAGATTATCATCTTCTTTATTTTTACTAGCTTTTTTCTCTACTTCTTTAATAAACTTTTCATCTACTTCTCCCCACGTAACAAAATCCTTTACTTTTTTAATCATTCCTTCTATGGATGGTGTTAGTTCATAAAAAACAACATGATTTGGTTTTGTGAGTTTTAATCTTCTTAATGTATCTTCTATCGTGTTTTTTACTCCTACCGTTCCTCTTACTCGCACAACCGCCACATATTTCTTGCTACTCATGAGTATCACTTGCTTAATCCCTCTATAACCCCTGTTTCTTTTATTACTGCTTCGTTAGCTCTGATTTTATTAAGATTGTTTAAAGCATCAAATAACGCATAAATGAAATTAATTCTTGTTCTTGTATTTCCAAAACTTCTTAACCATACATCTTGGATTCCTGCTAATCTTAATACTTTTTTAGGTTCTGAAGAGGCAACAATGCCTAATCCTCTAGGCCCAGGTATTAACTCTACTTTTACAGAACCGCTTTTACCTGTTACTTTAAATGGCAGGGAATGAGGCTGATGACAATTACATTCCCAGGATCCACAACCTCTTCTTATGCTTATTATATTTAATCTTGCTTTTCTCGAAGCTTTCTCGATGGCTTCGCGGGCATCATTTCCTTTAGCATATCCATAGCCTACATAACCATTTTTATTACCTACCACTACCATGGCATGTAAACTCCTTTTCCTACCTGATTTGTGCATCCTTGCTGTAGTTTTAACAGGTATTCTTTTAATACCCCCTCCTTTTCCAGGAGTTCCTCCGATAAGAATAATCTCATCTTCTAAATCAGGAAGCAATATATCTACTATTTCTGGCTCTCTTATTATATAACCTTTTTCAAATACTTCTTCGATGCTCGTGATTTCTCTTCTATATACTTTCCTACCTAATTCTGTTTTAGGAACCCATGATTTCATTATTCTTTCTACTTTATCTATAGTTATGTTAGGTTGAGTTTCTTTGCTTTCTTGAGTTTCTTCTTGCTGTTGAGCATTATCTTCTCGTTTTATTTCTTCATGAGTTTCTTCTTTTATTTCCTTATCCTTATTATGTGTATTTTCTTCGCTCACTTTTTCTCACCTTTTTTATCGGTTTTGGTAAACTCTTTTTCTATCTTATTTTTTAATTCTTCAAATGCTGAAACTACATCTTTTCCTAAATATGCTTTTATATGTTCTCCTTTAAGCCTAGATTCATCAGGTAATATAGTGGGATCATAAGGAACAGAAATCCCTGCATCTATAATTCCTTTAACTAATGCATATATTCTACCTTTTCTATGAGGTTTTCTTAATCCTACATCTAATATTACTTCTTTAATTCCTTTTTGTAACGCCATCTTACCTAAAATCAACCCTGTTAAATATGCGGATGGCAAATTTTTTACAGCATATTTCCATCCATATTTCTTTTTAAGACTAGATGAGTTGAATTGCGCTATTACATAATCTTGACCTTTCTCGCTTTTCACTATTTGTGCAATGAATTGTGTGTTGGTTATTCTTACTACTAATCTAGGTTTTCCACTTAATAAATAAGCTAATCTTTTCCTATAATTTGTTTTTCCTTCTCTTCTTCTTCTTAAAGGCACTACATAATTTTTTGAAGTAGCCATCATGATCACCTCAATAATTTCTAATCAATAATTTTTTAAAATTTATGCACTTTCTTCTCTTTTTATTTTATTAATAAGCATTTTTAAATAGTTCTTAGTTCTTATTCTTCCTGCTGATATCTGACTATAAAGTTTTCTATATTGTCTTGAATTAATAACTCCTTTTTGTTTGAACTCTCTTAAGAGCTTTCTTACAGCTCTTACTTGTGTCATCCATATCTCTTTTTTAGATAACCTTGCAGTTTTTTTACCTTTTCTTTTACCTTGACCTTTTCTTCTTCCTTTTTTCTTTTGTTGAAGCAAATAGTTAGCACGCGCTCTACTTACTCCTTTAATTTGTTTCTTTTTAATATATCCTTTAGCAATAAGTTCTCTTATTGCTTCTCTTGAAACCGCTTCTTTGATTTCGTTGAGGTGTTGAGGATCAAACCATACTCTATCCATTCCTACATCCATAACTTCTGCGGCTAATCTTCTTTGATAAGATAGATCCATGTTTCATCACTTTTTAATTTTTTTAGTTGTTTGTTTTTTAGCAGGAGTTTTTTTACTTTTCTTAGTCTTTGAAGTTTCTGTTTTTTCTTTTGACTTTTCTTCCTTCCCACTTTTCTCTTCTTTCTCTTTATTCTTTTCTTCTTTTTTAATTGATAACGCAGCAATCATGTCTTTTAAACTACTAAAACCCTTCTTTTTAACTCTCGCTATTATGTTTGCGTTAAGTATATGTATTTTTCGTTTTTTAGCTTCTTTTAATATTTCTAGTCTCTTTTTAAGTCCTACTTTACTTGCGATTCTAATTGCTTCTTTAGAAGGATCTTTGATTTTATCTAAATCTTTAACATTGTTAACTATTATCTCTATATAACCTGCAGGATGCACATTCCTTGCTTCTTTTAAAGTACCATAACCTATGGAAACCTTAGCTCCCGCTCCTTTTATTGCTCTTCTTATTTTATTATGTCTGCCCCTTTGTTTTCTCCATATGTCTCCTAATTTTCGAGGATAACGAGAAGCATTAACTCTTTTAAAAGTAGGAATTCTTTTTTTCAATTCTTTTCTTTTCTCAACCAACTCTTTTAATACACCGCTCATTTTAACACCTTTATTTATCCTTTTTTATTATATATATACCATCTAAAAATTTTCTTCTATCCCTACCTCCTTTATTCTTAGTTGCAAGTTCTATGTTAGCAGCAGTTTGACCTACATGTTCTTTATTGATTCCTTTAACTATTATTAAATCCCCTTTTACTTCTACTGAAGTGTTACCTATTATTCGAGCATATCTATTTCCTTTTTCTCCTAAAAAGTTAGAGATTACTATTTTGTCACCTTCTACTTTTACAGTCATAGGGAAATGCACATAATAAACTTTAAGATGGTACTCGTACCCTTTCTCAACACCTTTTATCATGTTGTTTATATGTGCTTTCCATGTAAACATTAAAGCTTTAATTTTTTTGTTTTCTTTACGTGTTGATCTTATTTTAATTATTCTGTTATCAATACTTATTTCTAAACTTGGATGGAAGAATTCTCTTTCTAAAGTTCCTTGAGGTCCTTCTATTTTCACAGTATTGTCTTGTAAACTTGCGTTTATCCCCTCAGGTAAATTTATGATTGTCTCTAACGCCATTTCTTTCACCTAATATACATAAGCAATTAATGCGCCTCCATATTTTCCTTTAGCCTCTCTATGAGTCATTAATCCTTTTGAGGTAGATACTATTATAATTCCTGTGTTTACTGCAGGTAAATATCTTTTTTCTTCTTCTAAGTACTCATTTTTCTTTACAAAAAATCTTGGCATTATGGCTTTGCATTCATTTATATAATCTCCTAAAATGACTTTTATTTCTCCCCCTTTCTCACTACTTAATACTTTGAAATCTTCGAGATATCTTTCCTTTTTCATAATTTCTAGAATATTTACTAACAATTTAGAATATTGGCCTTTTATTATTACTTCTTTTTTTCCTCCAATTATAGCATTCTTAATAGTTGCTAATGCATTTGCAACACTTTTTTTACTCATCAACGTACACCTCATTCATATTTTT
The DNA here is from genome assembly GCA_026997215.1 of Nanobdellati archaeon. GTDB lineage: Archaea > EX4484-52 > EX4484-52 > EX4484-52 > JAADEF01 > JAADEF01. Next base: position 1,233 of record JALWJP010000063.1, on the reverse strand, counting down.
TAAATCCTAATTCTTGTGCTACTTCTCTAAAGCATATCCTACAATAATTCAATCCATATTTGCTTGTATGGCCCCACCCTTTCCTTCCACATCTTATGCATACGCTTTGTGCAAATCCGAACTTTCTTTTCTTAGGTAAATTATGTTTTTCGAACACAGCTTTCTTTCCTGGTTTGTGTGCTATCTGCTTCAACATCCTTTCAGCATGTGATGCCATTATCTCACCTATTCAATCATAATACCTAATTCTTTTTTAACAAATTCTATGGCTTCTTCTTTAGTTATTCTATGATTTTTACCTACTTTGGATTTATGGTATTTTCTTCTTTTTACTCTAAATCCCGGTCTTTCTAAATTAACGAACACATCTAATCCCATAACGCCAAGTTGAGGATCATATTTTATGCCCGGTATGTCTAAATATTCTGCAATGCCAAATCCAAAATTGCCGTTTTCATCGAAATTATGGGGGCTTAATTTATTACCTTTTGCCTTTATTAAACGCAATAACATTTCTTTAGCATCATTGCCTCTTAATGTTACTTTTGCTCCGATAGGTAATCCCCTTCTTACTTTAAATGTTCTCGCTTTGCGAGTAGCTTGAGTATAAACAGGTTTTTTTCCAGTTATTTTTTCTAATAAGGCATAAGCTCTTTCGCTGTCGGATGGAGCCTTCACACCTATATTTAAGGTGACTTTCTCTATTCTTATTCTCCTCATTATGTTGTTCTCTTTATTGCTCATAGGTATCACAACCTAAAACATATAAATCGCTACTTACACTACATTTTTAAGGATAAGTTAGTTTTAAAAAGTTAACTCTCTACGCTTAAAGGTTTTAAACTTAGCTTGTATCTGCTTATTATGTAAAAAAAGAAATAAATTATGGATGTGTAAAACCTAATTATTATTGACGTCAAACAAAAGAATCCAAAGGATTCATAAATTAAAGAAAAGGAATAAGAAAATGTTAATTCTTTAAAACCCAATCCTCGAGGTATAAAAATTAATGCTATTAAATTCGATATTGCGTTTATAAAAAGTAAGTGGCTTATATGAATGTTTAGGTGAGGATTTATTAAACTATAAATTCCTGCACTTTCTATTAAAAAAGCAATTAGAAGTAAAAAATATCCATAAAATATTTTTTTTAGATTTATTTGTATTTTTTTAATAAATTGCTTGAAAAAATAATATTTACTATAAAACGAAAGTATTAATATGAATGTTATG
>JALWJP010000062.1:1167-5419 GCA_026997215.1 Nanobdellati archaeon | reverse complement strand
GGCTATGAATCTTATAAATAAAAAGTTTTTATGTAATTATGATACTGAGGAACTAAATGTTAATGATTTTTACGATTTCTGTAAAAAAATGAAACAAAATAAATCCTGTGTATTTTATAACAATACTTTTGTTAATAACAGGCTTACCCCTTCCGCTAAATCTTATATTGAAATGATGTTAAATAATGGCAACAAATACAATGTTTGGGATATTAAAGAGAATGTAAAAGATTATTGTCCTTACGAGATATTTTTAGAAATGGCCAAAAAAGCGCATATTCTTATATTAGATTATTATTATATCTTTAATCCAGGGATTGCTTCTGCTTTATTAGGTAAGTTAAATGTAGAAAGGGATAAGATAGTGTTAATTGTTGATGAAGCTCACAATTTACCGGAGAGGATTAGGAGGATGAATAGTTTAAAGTTAAGCGGTTATGCGTTTTCTCGGGCCATAAGTGAGATTGAAGAATATGATAGAGAGTTATCGAAGGATTTAAAGGAGATTCTTCTTAACATTACTCTCCACATAAAAAATTTAATAAAAAAACCTGGAGAGAGTTATGTACATTCTTCTTTTTTAACAGAAATAATAGAGCGTTACTATCCTTATGATGTGGTGGTTGATAGGCTTTACGAAATCGCGGAGAAAGTATATTTACAGAAAAGATCTTCTTATGCCAATGCTTTAAGAAGGTTTTTAGAATGGTGGAAGTTAGATACTGAGCATATAAAACGGATAGCAACATTAAAAGAAAAGGAAAGATGGGAATTGCAAGTGTTTGATGTGGATGTTGCTTACAAAGCATCAGAAGTTTTAAGGAATGTGGCTGGAAGTGTTTTGATGTCTGCTACTTTATTGCCTACCGCCATGTATCAGGAAATATTAGGAGTTAAAGAGATAAGCAAATCCTTAGTTCTTCCTTCTCCTTTTCCTAAAACTAACGCTTATGTAAGGGTTGTTTTAGGATTAACAACTAAATACGAATATAGAAATGAGGAAATGTATGAAAGATATGCAAAGTTTATTGAAAAAATAGCATCCTCTACTACTCGCAATATTTTAGTCTTTTATCCTTCTTATGAAATCATGGATATGATCTTGAAATTTGCAAGGTTTAATAATAAAGAGGTTTTAAGAGAAAGGAAAGATATTACCTCTTATGAAAAAGAGGATTATTTGTTTATGTTAAAAGAACATAAAAACGTTATGTTGCATGCTGTTGTTGGAGCTAATTTTTATGAAGGTGTTGATTTTAAAGGAGAGATGGTTAATGTAGTTGTTATTGTTGGATTGCCTTTTGAGAAACCCGATTTATATAATCAAGCTATCATAGATTATTATGATAAATTATTTGGGAAAGGAAAAGAATATGGTTATATAATACCTAGTATCAATAAAGCTTTACAAAGTGCTGGAAGATGCATAAGAGGTGAAAATGAGAAAGGAGTAATTCTATTTGTGGATGATAGGTATAGGTATTACACTTATGCATCTCTTATAAAACAGCATTACGATTTAAGGTATGTCTATGAGGAGCATGCAGATATTTTAGCTGAAGAAATCAATGTATTTTTAGGAGAATGATTTTATTATATAAAACTTTTTAAAACTTACTCAATAAGTATGTTATCAGTAGTTAGTATGTTGTAGAGGTGATATGTTATGGCATCTGAGAAACCACACATTAACTTGGTTACTATAGGACACGTAGACCAAGGAAAATCTACTTTAGTAGGAAGATTGTTATGGGATACTGGAAATGTTCCTGAACAGGAAATGAGAAAGATAGAAGAAAAAGCAAAAGAATTAAAGAAAGAAAGTTTTAAGTTCGCTTTCTTAATGGATAGGATGAAAGAGGAAAGAGAAAGAGGAGTTACTATAGATGTTATGCATCAAAGGTTTGATACTAATAAATATTATTATACTATTATAGATGCTCCAGGACACAGAGACTTCGTAAAGAACATGATTACTGGTGCTTCTCAAGCAGATGTGGCTATATTGGTAGTGGGAGCTAAAGATGGTGTTATGCCTCAAACCAAAGAGCACGTGTTCTTAGCACGAACTATGGGTATAAAAAACATGATTGTTGCTATTAATAAAATGGATGAAGTTAACTATGATCAAAAAAGGTTTGAGGAGGTTAAGAAAGACGTTGAAAACCTTTTAAAAACTGTAGGTTATGATACTTCTAAAATACCTTTCATACCTATTTCTGCATGGTATGGTGATAATGTAGCTAAAAAATCTGATAAAATGCCATGGTATAACGGACCTACAATTATTGAGGCATTGGATTCTATAGAACCACCACAATTACCTGTTGATAAACCATTGAGAATGCCAATTCAAGATATTTACAGCATAAAGGGTGTAGGTACAGTTATTGTAGGAAGAGTAGAAACTGGTACTTTAAAACCAGGTGATAAGATAATTGTAGAACCTGCTCACAAAGAAGGAGAAGTTAAAAGTATAGAGATGCATCACGAACCATTGAATGAAGCTAAAGCAGGAGATAACATCGGTATTAATGTGAGAGGCATTAATAAAGATGATGTAGGTAGAGGAGACGTTATTGGTAAGCCGGATAATCCACCTACTGTGGTAAAGGAGTTTACTGCTCAAATAATTGTATTACAACACCCTTCTGTGATAACTAAAGGCTATACTCCTGTAGTGCACGCTCACACTGCACATGCAGCATGTAGATTCGAAGAAATCTTAAAGAAAATAGATCCACGAACGGGTGAAGTTAAAGAAGAAAACCCAGATTTTATCAAACCAGGAGATGCTGCAGTAGTAAAATTAGTTCCTATTAAACCAATTGTATTAGAGAAACAAAGTGAGTTCCCAGAATTAGCAAGATTTGCTATTAGGGATATGGGTATGACTATTGCAGCAGGAGTAGTATTGGATTTAGTTCCAGCTAACAAGTAACTTTCTTTTTTCCTATTTTTATTTATATGGTGATAGGTGATGCAAAAGGCCAGGATTAAGCTAAGTTCCACTAACCATGAGTTGGTAGATAAGGTAGCGCAAGAAATAAAGGAGTTAGCATTATCACACGGTACTTCTGTTTCAGGACCTATACCTTTACCTACTAAGAGGTTAAAAGTTGTAGTGAGAAAAGCTGTTTCAGGAGATGGTACTGAAACATGGGATCGATGGGAAATGAGAGTGCATAAAAGAATATTGGATGTGGCAATAGATGAGCGAACTTTGAGACACATTATGCGTATAGAACTACCTCATAATGTGAATGTTGAAATAGAATTGATTGATTAGTATGGGGGTAAACCTCAGAGAATTAGTGGTAAAAAAGGAAATAAGTATTAATGAGTTGTCAGGAAAGGTTTTAGCTTTTGATGCTTTTAATACTATATATCAATTTCTTTCTGCTATACGGCAACCTGATGGCACACCTTTAATGGATTCTAATGGAAATATAACTTCTCATTTATCCGGTTTATTTTACAGAACTATTAATTTATTAGAACAAGGGATTAAGCCTGTTTTTGTTTTTGATGGAGAGAAGCCTCAATTTAAATCGGAAACTGTGGAGCAAAGATCTAAACAAAAAGAAGAAGCAGAAAAAAAATGGAAGGAGTTATTAGAGGAGGGGAGATTAGAAGAAGCGAGGAAATATGCGCAAGCAGCTAATTTTTTAACATCAGAAATGTTAGAAGAAAGTAAGCAGTTGTTAAATGCGATGGGTTTGCCTGTTGTACAAGCACCTTCTGAAGGTGAAGCACAAGCAGCATGTATGGCGAAGGAAGGGAGAGTTTATGGCTCCGCATCTCAAGATTATGATGCTTTGCTTTTTGGATCTCCTTTGCTTATCCGCAACCTTTCAATAACAGGTAAGAAGAAAATTCCTGGAACAAATCAATATAAGGAAGTTCTACCTGAGAAGATAAGTTTAGAGGAAACTTTGCAAAGTTTAGGCATATCTTATGAGCAGTTTGTTTGTTTAGGTATTATTATAGGAACGGATTATGCTCCTAAAGGAGCAGCAGGTATTGGACCAAGAAAGGCATTAGAGATCGTTAAAATATATAAGACTCCTGAAAACGTCGAAAAAGCTATAAGAGATAAATGGGAAAGTGATATTTCTTTTAAGGATATTTACGAGTTTTTTGTTAATCCTCCTTGTACTTCCGATTATTCTTTGAATTTTAAGCCTCTAGATGAAGATAAAATAAAAGAGATTTTAATAGAAATGCATGAGTTCTCAGAGGCAAGTGATGA
>JALWJP010000062.1:0-1157 GCA_026997215.1 Nanobdellati archaeon | reverse complement strand
CTCTTTAGTTCTTCTTTGCTATAGTTCTACAAAGTTTAGGTTTAAGAACAGCTTTGAACGTACTTTCGCTAGATATTCGTGTTGTTTCTTTTGTGTAATTGAAATAAGAAAGAACTAAATGACTCAATTCTAGTACATATAGAGGACTCACACTTTCTTTTGTTAAATAATGAATATTCAAACTTAATACCGGTAACCAAGTATATATCTCTTTTACAACATGCTCATCCTTTTTAATGGTCCTAGGCTCAATCCAATAAACCACATCAACCCTTCTCTCCAATACATTCTCATGCCCTCTCTTATAAGGATCATACACTTCCATAACAAACAAAGCCATAGGATAAATCTTATCAGGAATCTCTTTTCCATCCTCCTTCAACCACTGCAAATATCTATACGTATTAAATACATGAGGAGACAACCCATCAATTTCAGCGAAGGATTTGCCTTGGAATCCTTCTAAAAATAAGTATCTAAGGAAAGAAAATGGTTTTATATTATTCTCCTTCATAAAGTTAAGTAATTCACCTACAGGAAGATATCGTGGACTCCTTCCTCTTTTGTACATACTCCTCTCCAAATCCAACTCTCTCCCATAAGGAACATTATTCTTCTCAATATACTCCTTCCAAATCTCATCTATAACCTTATTTCCTCTACCTCTAGGATCTCTATCAGGAACATAAACAAAACCAATAACATAAGGATCATTACCTTTCCTCAACTCTTCCCTTACCCTTTCATATTCCTCTAAACTCTCAACCATAACAACTTTTGTTCTTTCACCAATCTTTTTCTTTCCTTCATACTCTAACAACTCTTTATAATCATCATTTATCCCCCCATGACCATAAAACATAGTATTCCTAATCTCTCTCCAAGATAACTCAGGATGAGAAGAACCATAACCCTTATTACTCAAACCCAAAACAATTACTCCTCCTACTAAACCTTTAAGAAAATCTCTCCTACTAAGAGACATATTACCACCACTATATAATAATATGTTGTTAAAAAAGATTTTTAAATCTTATTTATATGATCATTTCATATTCAAATCCTCTAAAGTTCTCACTTCATCTCCTATTCCCTTAGGCCATTTCTTTTTCTTATCTACATGATACTCCCACAAATACAAACCAGCACCCATGATA
>JALWJP010000061.1 GCA_026997215.1 Nanobdellati archaeon | reverse complement strand
AATTTGTATCTTATTGAAGTTTATGGTGAACACTTATTCTTTATGGGTTTTCGGTAAATTCTATAAAGGTAAAGGCAGATTGTATGAGATTATAAGTCCTCATACACAAAAAGTTTATGCGAAGATACAAGGGTTAAACTCGCATGAAATAAAAAAAGTTGAAGAAACCGCTTTAAAAGCTAAAGAGGAGATGATAAAGTTAAGTGCAGGAGAACGTGTGAATTTTTTACATCGTTTTAAAAAAGCATTAATGAAATATGAAAAAGAGATTATAGAGGCTCTTATTCATGAATCTGGCAAATCTATTCATTACGCTAAGGGAGAATTTGATGCTACTATTGCTAGGTTTGATTATATAGAGAGGGAAGTTGAACTTCTTCATCCTTGTATTTTAGATGGTGGTTTAGGGTATGGAACTTCAAAACGAAAAGCAGTGGTTATTAGAGAGCCTTTAGGTGTGGTGCTTGCTATAGCTCCTTTTAATTATCCTTTGCTAACTATGATGAATAAAATTATACCTGCTTTACTAGGTGGAAATGCAGTAATTGCTAAACCCGCAACTCAAACATCTCTGTCCTCTTATTATGTAGCTAAAGCTTTTGAGGAAAGTGGTTTTCCTAAAACTGCATTACAATTTGTTATGGGTGAAAACAAAGATGTGGAAGAAGTATTAGTACAAAGTGAAAACATTAATATGATTAGTTTTACCGGTTCTACGTATGTAGGAAAAGAGATTATAGCTAAAAAAGCAGGGATGAAAAAATTACATTTGGAATTAGGCGGTAAAGGAAGTGCTTTGGTTTTAGATGCTGAACATTTGGATGATTATGCTAAGGAAATAGTTGCAGGAGCATTTAAATTTTCAGGACAGAGATGTGATGCTTTAAGCAGAGTTATAGTTCCTAAAGCCTATCACGACGTATTAAAGAAAGCTCTTCTGAAGGAAGTAAGAAAATGGAAAAAAGGAGATGCTTATGATGAAACTACTAAGATCGTTCCTTTGATTAATAAGAAAGCAAGAGAGAAAGTGGAAAGATTACTGAAGGATGCTTTAAGTAAGGGAGCCAAGATAATATATGAAGGTAAACACGATATTTCTAAGAATCTTTATGAGCCTATTATTCTTGATAATGTTAATGAGAGTATGGATATATTTTGGGAAGAAGTTTTTGGTCCTGTATTAAGTATTGTGGTAGCAAAAGATAAAAAACATGCTATTGAGTTGTCTAAGAAAAATAGATATGGTTTAGATATGAGTATTTTTAGTTCGAATATGGAAGAAGCAATTAAAATTGCTAAAGAGATGGGAGAAGGTGCTGTTACTATTAATGGTCATCCTTCCCATGCCATAGGGTACTTCCCATTCGGAGGGAATAAGGATTCAGGAATGGGAAGGGAAGGTGTGAGATATAGTTTAGAAGAAATGACTAAATTAAAAACAATAGTTATTAACGAGGTGAGGTAATGAGCGAGAAAAAAGAGAAGAATCATAAGAATGCTAAAGGGAAAGATGAAGTGAGAAAGGAAAAACAAATTGAAAATAAAAAGCAAGAGAAGAACGAAGTTATAGAAATACCGATTCCGGGTAAAGCTATTGTTGTAGCTTTATTGTTGTTAGCAGTTGTGGTTGGCTTTGTAGCAGGTCAATATTATGCAGGAAAGGGGGAAAGTAAATCCGGTACGGGTGAGGTTATAAGTGAAAAGGAAGCAGGAGTGTTAGCAAAAAACACTTTTTTACAAAGTATTTCTGATTATTACAAAAGTATGGGTATGGAGTTTGATCCATCTTCTTTGGATGTACAAGTAAGTAATGTAAAGAAATATAACGATTATATGTACGAGATTACGTTTACTGTGAATGGCAATGAATATCCTCAGCCCATGTATTTAAGTATTGATGGTAAAGATGCTTTTTTAGGTAGAATACCTGTGGTGAAGGAGTTTAAAGCACCTTCATTAAATATAACTAAAAGCGAGAAACCAGAGGTTAAGATAAATGTAATGTCTTTTTGTCCATATGGTAATCAAGCGGAAAATGCTTTAAAAGAAGTTATAGATTTACTCGCAGATAAAGTAGATTTCGTACCTTATTATATAATCTATAAAGGGGAGAATCCTTATCAAAAAGGGGAAGATGTAGAAGTGAATGGCGAGAAATATTGGTCTTTGCATGGAAATAAGGAATTATATGAAGATATACGAGAAAAAATAATTTATGAACTTTATGGTATTAGAAAATGGGCAGAGTTTGTGGTTAAGGTTAATGAGCAATGCAATTTAGAAAACGTAGAGACTTGTTGGAAGGAAGTGGCTCAGGAAGTAGGTATTGATGTTAGTAAAGTTGAGGACGAGTATAATAAAAGATTTAACGATCTTGTATTGCAAGAATATGAGGCAACTGCAGCGCAAGGTATTAGTGGTTCTCCTACTATTTTAATAAACGATTATACCTATAAGAAATCAAGGACTGCTGAAGCATTTAAGCAGACAATATGCGATGCATTTGTAGAACCACCTGAAGAATGTGGAAGTGTTAAATTAAGCGAGGAGGAAAGTGCAGTACAAGGATCATGTGGTTAGATATGAAAAAGGAAATAGTTAAAGCCAATGTTGATGGCGATGCTAACATAGGATTGTATGGAGTAGCAAACGATTATTTGTTTTTTTCTCCTTTTTACAAATCTTTTAATGTTGATGTGTTAAAGATACTGAAAGTTAAAGCAGAGGTTAAACTTACTATTGATGAAATGCCGTTTTTAGGGATGTTTGTAGTGGTTAATAATAAAGGTATGATTTTACCTTATATGATTAAGGATAAAGAATTAACTTTTCTAAAAAAGCAACTTCAAGAAATAAATGAAGGGGATATGAATATATACAAATTAGAGCATAAAGAGAATGCTTTAGGGAATCTTATGCTATGCAATGATAGAGGTTGTGTTATTTCTTCTTCTTTAATTAAATATTCAAAGATATTTTATGATGTATTGGGAGTAGAAGTGGTTAAAACAGGAACTATTATGGGGGCAGAGGTTATAGGAAGTTTAGGTTATGCGACAAATGAAGGTTTTATAATAAGCGCATATGCTGAGGAGGAAGAGTATAATCTTATTAAAGAGGTATTAAAAGTTGATGGTGATATAGGTACTGTAAATTATGGTTCGCCTTTTGTTGCTTCTGGTATTATTGCTAATTCTAAAGGTGCACTTGTGGGTGAGCATAGTACTCCAATTGAAATAGGTAGAATAGCAGAAAGTTTGAATTTGATGTAGGTGGTAACTATGAATGAGAAAGAGATACAATTGATGGTTTATGAATATGAGTTGTTGGAAAAGAGATATGAAGAAGTTAAAGCAATGAGGGATAATTTAGCATTACTTCTTAAGGAATATAAATCATTAGAAGTTACTTTGGAAAACATAAATAAGGAGAAAGGTAAAGAAATGCTTTTGCCTTTAGGGACAGGAGTATATATTAAAACAAAGATAGATAATGTAGGAAAGTTATATGTTAATGTAGGTGCTAATGTTGTTGTTACTAAAAGTATAGAAGAAACTATTGATAAGGTTAAAGGCGAAAAGAAAAAAATAAAGGACGAAATAGTGAAGTTGGATGAAGAAAGAAAGGCTATAAAGGCAAGGTTGAAGGAATTAGCAACAGGTTTAGGGGTGCAATAGATGAGAGGAGTTATGGTATGGTTTTTTATTCTATTATTATCCACTTCTTTAGTTTATAGTCAGGATGCGAACCCGTTAAAATATGAAAAGATATATGTGAAAGAAGGAAAGTATTGTATGCATTTAAAAGATGAATGCAGCGATTTCCCTAATAAATGCGAAATATGTGTAGAGAATTTTGAAGAAGCATGGTCTTATGTTCCTGAAAATATAACTTTAAATTATAACCTACCTAAAAAAGTTCCTATTGAAGATGAAAGGATAGTAATTAAAATGGATGAGAGTGTTTTAGGAGAATTAGTTATAGAGGATAAGATAGTGAAAAGATTTATTAAAAATAAAGATGACAATGCCACATATTATGTTCAAATAGAAAACGAAGATGTTATAAAAGAAATACTAGCATCTAATGAAAGTATAAGATCATTCATTGAGATGATAGAAAAGGGTCGAATAAAAATAGAAGGTGTAGGATGGTGGAATAAATTTAAAGCATGGCTTTTTACTAAATTAATGGTATGGGGTTTTAATTATTTGGATTGAATGACTTAACGGCAAATTACGCAATACAAGATTATTTAAATAACTTTTTCTTTATTCTGGATATGGTTACTCGTACTGGCGTTGCTGAGTTAAGATTATGTGAAGGTTATGTTCCTCAGTATAAAGAAATGGTAGAATTAGCATATCCTTTTCTTAAACTTCTTGTTGGTGAGTATGGGACAAAAGAGGTAATTAAGAGATTTGCTGACCCTTATTGGTTTCAGAGTTTTGCTACTGCATTAGGATTTGAGCATAATTATACAGGGGCAACAACTGTTACTATTAAAGCAGTGAAGGAAGCTTTGAATAATCATGAGAGTATAGGTATTAAGGTGGTAGGTGGTAAAGGGAGGGAAGCAATAAGGGTTGCTAAGGAATTAGACGAGGATTTGGTAAATATCTCGAGAGAAACAGCTAAATCTGATAATGCGTTACTACAAGATTCTTATGATTTGTATTTTCATAGTATGATTATAGGGGAAAAAGGCAATTTTGCGGTTATAAATCAAGGTATGAATGTTAAGGAGCAGATGGTAAGGAGGTATCATTGGTATAATCCTAAGAGTTACGAATCATCAGAAGGTATGTCTTTGAGCAAGAATTATATGTTAAATATTAAGAATGAGAAGGAATTGCAAAAAACTATAATTGATGTGGTTAAAGATGAAAATCCTTCTAAACTCGAAAGAAAAATTTTATTATTGAGGAAAAGTTATGAGAATTACAAAAAGGGCAATCTAACTTTATTACCTCGTGAAGAACTTCGATTTTTTAAGAAACTTGTTGTTATGCCTTATTATCTTTATTTTCCGAAGGAATTGGATGTAAAGGCTTTGGAAGTGGCTAAACAAGCTGAAAACTTTAGAGAGTTTTTTATGGTTAAAGGAATAGGGAAGGGGACATTAAGAGGCTTGGCTTATCTTTCTGCTTTGATTTACGGGAAAGAAATACAATGGGAGGATCCTCAGCAATATTGTTATGCTTTTGGAACTAAAGCAGGAAAACCTTGGTATGTGGAAAGAAAAAAAATGAGAGAAGCTGCATTAGTGTTAAAAGAAATTGCGGAAGGTTTAGATGTTGAGAGTAAAAGAAAAAAAGAAGTTTTGAAGAGATTGAGTGGTTTAATATGATAGAAAATTAATAGATAGAAATTTATACAAGTTTATGAAAATATATTTTATGGGTGTGGCTAATAAGAGAAATAATTTTAAAAAAGAAATTAAAAACAAACTAAATCTCAAAAAAGCTAT
>JALWJP010000060.1 GCA_026997215.1 Nanobdellati archaeon | reverse complement strand
AAAGTACATTATAAGAAATGTCTTTTCTTTACAAAAGGGCTCGTTGGAGGTATAAAATTAAAGGAGGGGTCTGACAAATGGATCTAAAAACATTACAAGAAATGAAAAGGCAGATGATTTTAAGAGGTAACTGGAAAGAAGTACAAAGAATCAACAAAATGATAGCAATAAGGTTAAAAGACATAGAAAGAAGGCTTGTATAAGCCTTCTTTCTCTTATCATAAACTTTTTATAAGATCTTCTATCTCTCGTACCGCTAAATCATCGTCACTTTCAACCACTATAGTTTTTCTGCCTACAATAACATAAACATCATCTTTCATTAATTCAATATTATTCGCAATTTCGCCTTTTTTATTATAATCATACTCTTCTATTAGAATTCTGGCAAAATCCTTTACGTCCACAGATTTAGTTAAATGAAATATAACAGAGGTACAAGTTTCTATTTTCTCATATTTCATTTTATCACCTTCTTTAAAACCTTCTTAAATGTTTGAATTTCCTCAGAAGTATTATAAAAATGTAAGGATGCTCTTACACTCCCTTTGATTCCTAAATAATCCATAAGTAGATGAGCGCAATGATGGCCGGATCTTACATAAATATTGTGCTCATTAAGATAAAGGGCCAAAGCGTTATAATGCAAACCCTCAACATTAAAAGAAAAAAGAGGTAATTTACCGTTATCTTTTGTATTGCCATAATAATTTATGTTGAGTTCTTCAAACACTTCGTGCATTTCTTTAACTAATTCTTTTTCTTTACTCTCAATCATCTTTTCATTTTCCTTTATTATTTCCAAAGCTTTTCCTAAACCAATAATTTCTGCTATACAAGGAGTCCCGGGCTCTAGTCCATGAGGTAGAGGTTTAAGAACATAATTGTCAGAGGTAACAGATTTAACTGCACCTCCCCCTAAATAATTTGGCGTTATTAATTTAGCTTTTTCTTTTCTTATAAGTAAGGCTCCTGCTCCATAAGGTCCTAAGCATTTATGAGAAGAAAAGTAAAAAGCATCTATATTGCTGTGATCTAAATCTATAGATCTATGACCTGCTAATTGAGCACCATCAACTACTATAAAATCTGCAATCTTTTTAATCTCATTTACCTTTCCAATAACATTAGAAGCAGCCGTAATTACTGCAACATCATAACTCTCTTTATCCAAACTTTCATAATCCAACTCCCATTTTTCATTGATTTTAAGAAAATCTATTATTGCATTTTCCTTCCTTGCTTTATGAAACCAGGGTAAGTATGAAGAATTATGTTCTTCAACACTTATGAGCAAAGAGTTTAAAGGTCCTGTATAAGAGAGAGCTAAAATGTTAGAGGCAAAAGTGCTATTAAAAGTAAAAATAACATAAAAATCATAAGCATTAAAATATTCTTGAATTTTCCCTCTTACCTCCTCAACCTTTTGAGTAACTTCCTTTCCCAAATCATGCATACCTCTGCCTACATTGCTGCGCTTTACAGAATAATGTTCTATCAAAACCTCTAATACTTCGCGAGGCATTAAAGATGTGGCAGCATTATCAAAATAAATTCCTTTAGGTCTTAAAATTTCCATAAAAAGTAATAGTTGTGAAGATTATTAAAATTTACTTACGCCGCGGGCAGGATTTGAACCTGCGCTCCCTTACGGGAAGTGGGTCTCGAGCCCACCGCCTTACCTGGCTAGGCTACCGCGGCAATTCTACTCTTTAAAAAGCATCAAAATATTTATAAAGGTTATTGATCTAATATAATTTATATTGGAAATGATGGGTGATATTGTGATAGGAGAGCTTAAAGAAATTTATAGAAAAGTAAAGAACTCAACAAAGAGAATAAAGGAAACCACATATTTGAAATTAGAGGAAACTTATAAAGAAATTAAAAATAATGTTAAAAAAGCAGTTGCTGGAGCAATGATAGGATTAGCAACTTTATACGGCGTTAACACTATAAGCAAAGCCAATGCTGCTGAAATAATAACATATATGACGCATTTTGAACCTTATGAACTATATATCCCTCCAAAGGAGGGAGAACCATCGGAAAAAAGCAGAGGACTGTGGGAAAATGTATGGTATATAGGGCCAAACATTACTATTATGTTTGCAAAAATAAGTAGTTTACCTGAAACTTATAGATATTATTTAAATGTTGTAGATGCAATAGATATTAGGGGAGAAGGAGCATTTGACATAGCATATTATCCAGAAAAAGACGAGATAAAGATTTTTCCAAAGAATGGCGATACTTATAACCCTGGTGATGGATTCAACATAATACGTTGGTTAGTTGACATATATAGCCCCCAAACTTACATTGGAGAAGATGGAATAAGACTAAAATTTCAAGAATTCCCTTACGAAATTCATGCAAAATTCCCTGGTGAAGAAGACTGGAGAGTAGTTACAGGAGAAATTCCATTACCTTTACCAAAAGAAGGAACAGAACCAGTACCAGAACCGGCAACATACTTATTAGTCGGTTCAGGAATACTAGTTGTGGTTCATTATGCGAGAGGAGCAGGAAAAAGAAAAGATAAAAATAAATAGATTTTTTTCTTATTTATATATATGAAGTTATTCCATATAGCCCTTATTTTCATATTATTCCGCATAATTATTCCCGTACATGCAACTTCCATTACAACTAATGAAACCGATTACATAGAACCTGCTCTTTCTTTTGAGCATGAAGAGCAAATAAATATCACTACAAAAATAAATTCTCAAATTTCTGGAATTGTAGAAGTAAAATATGAATTTTCAACACTCCAAGAGTTAACAATAAAACAACCTCTATGTGTTTTTTATGTTGAAGGTAATAGTTATGCGTATTCGGCCGATATAAACTACATATCTAACACCATAGAGTGCAATTATGAAGGTGGTTCTGGTTTCTACACTATTAACGGAATTGATTTAATATTTAATACCTCTCATAACTCTACATCTATGCAAAACATATCGATTCAGGCATCTGCAATATATTATGGCAATATTAAGCTTTTTTCACATATAACTTATCTTAACCTTCTAATTCCTAACTTAACGTTTGAAAACGTAAGTTTAAATTTATGGAAGAATAAGGAGAGGGAGGAACCTTACGTGTATGTAGGAGATATGATAAACTTGACATTTAGCGCTAACAACATAGGATATGGCCGAGCATTTAAAAGCAAAATTATATTTAAAAGTATTCCTAACAATGTTGAAATATTAAAAAATTTAAGCATCATTGTAAATCCTTGGTATTATAATGAAGAAATAAAAGATTATGCTTTGTTAAGATTTAATGAGACCGGTAATATATCTCTTATGCTGTATTTAGAAGATCGCACAAGTAAGTTCAATATTACATACCCCATAAACATCATGGTTCTAGATCCTTATTTAGAAGAAGACGATCACAATCCCTCTAAACTCAGGCAAAATACGCCAACATTGTTAAAATTTCATTTATACGGCAATGCCACCCCTATTAAAAATATAACGATTAAAGTAACCTACAGAAATTCTTCTACCTTATCCTTAGAAACAAAAACTTTATCTTTAAAACCCTCAATGGTCTCTTATAACTTAGATCCCAACCCTCATACTATTCTGGTGTTTCCCTTAAAAGCATATTCTCCTTTTCCTCATAATTTTAGTATAACATTAGATGTAGGAAAAAACTTAACTTTAAACTTCACAAAAGAAGTTTATTCTTCTTTTCCAAAAACAAATATGGAACCAAAAATTCATTACATTTTATCAAATCAAACATTTAACATCACATTCCAGATTACTGCAGATAAAGGAGATTTAGTTAATCTCAACATAAGTTTAATATCATATAATTCTTCTCTTTTAAATATCACTTATTCACCGACAAACACAAACAATTTGCTTTTGTTAGAAAACCAAAGCATAAATTTATCCTGGAAGATTCATACTAATAATCCGGGAATGGTTTCTTTAACCTTATTTTTAAACTATTACAATCAAAGTTATGAAAAAACCTATTTATTTGAAATAGTTGAGCCATTTATTAATAAGTCCTCTGATATGTACTCATTTAATACCCCTTCCTTTTTGAATGTATATGTTATAGGTAATGTTTCTCCTATTTTATCTGTAAAATTAGAACACCCCTTTACTACTTTATCCTTGATCAATCTTTCTAAAACAACCAATTCTAAAGAATGTTTGTCTAATCAGTACATTACTAAAGTAATAGATATCTCCCATAATTCTTATCAAGCTAATATTAGCTATGATCAAGGAGCAGTCAATGAAATGCCCATATATGCAATTGATAACGATATCAATACATATTGGTTAGCTCAATCATCTCCTTCTATGAAAGCTATTCTTAACATTTCCTTTAATGATACTTATTACATAGGTACCATAAATCTTCTTGCTAAATCATATTTCTCACCATCTACTTTATTTTTATTGTATCGTAAAGACAACATATGGAAACCTATCTACTCTATCTTAAGTGCTCAAGCAAAAATATTAACGAGTACAACAAAATCCTGGTATAACCTTACATTGCTACCTATAAAAACCGATGCAATATCTTTGGTTGTGGATACTCTTAATACATTAACGTTGATTTACGACATTCAAGTTTTAACTTATGGAAAAGAATATATAGAGCCTTGTTATATTTATTCTGTACCTCTGCCCACAAACGCCTCTGGCAAAAACAAAATAAAAATAACCTTGATCACAAATGAAAGCATAAACACAATAAATCATGAATATAATGTATCTTTTGGAATTCCCAGGTTAAATCAATTACTCAATCCTGTAATCATATATAAAAAGGATGTACAAACCCTAAAAATAAATATTAGCGCATATAATGGAGATATCGCTAACATAACTTTTATCATGCTTTCTTCTAACAATTCCATCATCAACATAACAAATAATACATTCTTTTTAGAGTTTCTTAAAAATAAAGAATATCAATGGGTAGAATGGAATATTTCTACTCCTACTCTACCCAAGGAATCATTAATCACAAATATTACAATATTGGCATACGAAAGGAATAAAGTTATTGCCAACAAAACTTATTTAATTACAGTTATTCAAAATGATACTTTCACACCTAACATCACAGGAATTTATTTTTTAAATAACATAGTGAATCTTAACCAGCCGCTTAACATGCTTCTTGAAATTGAAGAAAACACATATATTGACAAAGTAATAGTTTCATGTCGGAACACGAATAAAACTCAAAAGATAAAAGAAAAATTTTCAGAGAACATCAAAAACCTTACAATAAAAATACCTGGAGATTGTTTTAATTCTCTTCCTAACGCAACTTTCAAACTTTATGTTTATGATCTATTAAACTTTAATTTTACTCCTATGTTATTAATAAATACCACCTCTATTCTTTATGCGAATGCAGATTTTAAAAGCATATATAATAAAGGAGAAAAAATAGATTTTAGCATACACTTTTATAATGGTGATAAA
>JALWJP010000059.1 GCA_026997215.1 Nanobdellati archaeon | reverse complement strand
CTCTACTTCTAAAGAAGTCAACCTTACAAGTTGCATTTGTAATATGGCATTAACTTGCACTTCCGTTAAAGGGAACTCTTTCATTAATTTCTGTGAGGCTTCTTGTTTATCTCGAGATGATTTTATTAACTGAACTACTTTATCGATATTGGCTAAGGCTATTATAAATCCGTCCAGAATATGCTTTTTTTCTTCAGCTTTTTTGAGTTCGTATTTGCTTCTTCGAGTTATTACTTCAAATCGATGTTGTATGAACTCCCAGAGCATATCTTTTAAACTTAATAGTTTCGGTTCATCATTTACTAACGCAACATTTACTACGCCGTATGAAACCTTTAAAGGTGTATGAGCATATAAATAGTTTAGCACGTACTCAGGATTAGCATCTTTTTTAAGATCTATGACTATTCTTATGCCTTCTCTGTTGCTTTCATCTCTTATTTCTTTAATCGTGTCTATCTTTCCTTCTTTAACCAGATTAGCAATACTTTCAACAAGCTTAGATTTATTTACTTGATAAGGAATTTCTGTGACTATTAGTCTTTTCTCTTCTACTTCTACTTTACTCCATATCTCTAATATGCCTCTCCCGCTTTCATAAATCTTCTTTATTCTACCGTTGTCATATATTGTTCCAGCAGTTGGAAAATCAGGTCCTTTTATGTATTGCATTAATTCCTCTGTGCTTACTTCTTCTTTCCTTTCTCTTTCTTTAGCTAAGTGAATTATGGCATCACATACTTCGTTTAGGTTATGAGGGGGTATATTTGTTGCTAGACCTACTGCTATGCCCATTGAACCATTAACTAATAAATTAGGTAATTTAGTTGGAAGAACTATTGGTTCTTTTAAGGAATTATCAAAGTTAGGCACGAAATCTACGGTTTCTTTATCAAGATCTGCAAGCATTTCTTCTGCTATCTTAGCCAATCTCACTTCTGTATAACGCATAGCTGCAGGAGCATCCCCGTCTATACTTCCAAAATTACCATGACCTTCTATCAAAGGTATGTTCATGCTAAAGGGCTGAGCCATTCTTACTAAAGCATCGTATACTGCAGAATCTCCATGAGGGTGGTATTTACCTAAAACATCTCCCACCACTCTTGCTGATTTTTTGAAAGGTTTATTATGGTATAAACCCATTTCATGCATAGCAAAAAGTATGCGACGATGAACAGGTTTTAGTCCGTCTCTTACATCAGGTAATGCTCTTCCTACTATGACGCTTAAGGCATAAGCTAAATAACTTTTTTTCATTTCATCTGTTAGATCCACAGGAATAAGTTTTGTTTGTTTAGTATTTTCTTTAGACGAGACATCCATATTTTTCAAATGTGATTTAAGTTTTAAAAATGTATGAGTTTCTGCTTAAGCAAAACTTTTAAAACTTCTTTTAGTAAACACTACTATGGTGAAAACACATAATGAATTAGGGCGAGAATTAGAGTTATTTGATACTTACGAGGAAGCAGGTGCAGGACATATTTTTTGGAAACCTCGAGGTTATAAAATATACAGCAATTTGATGAGATGGATAGAGTTTGAACATAAAAAGCGAGGCTATCACATTATAAGAACTCCTATGATCTTTAGATCTCACTTATGGGAAAGATCAGGACATAAACAAATGTACGGAGATATGATGTATTTATTTGAGATTAAAAAACAAGATCTTAAAGAGGAATGGGGAATAAAACCCATGAATTGCCCCGCACACATTATTTTGTATAAAAGCGAGAGAAGAAGTGAGAAATCATTACCTTTAAAGTTTTTTGAATTGGGTTTTGTTCATAGGCACGAATTAAGCGGAGTGTTAAATGGCCTTTTAAGAGTAAGGAGTTTTATGCAGGATGATGCTCATATTTTTGTTAAAAAGGATCAAATTGCTAAAGAGATTTCTAATGTTATAGATTTTATAGAATATGTATTTGAGTTATTTGATTTAAAAGATCGAAAATTTTATCTTTCAACAATGCCTGAGAAACATTTAGGTGATGAAGAAACATGGAGATTAGTTGAGAAAGAAATGGAGAAAGCTTTACGGTCTCGGGAAGTTAATTACGAGATTGCTGAAGGAGAGGGTGCATTTTATGGTCCAAAAATAGATGTTGAGGTTAAGGACAATTTGGGAAGATATTGGCAACTTTCGACTGTTCAACTTGACTTTAATCTTCCTGAAAGGTTCGATGTTAATTATTATGACGGGGAAGGAAAGAAACATAGGGTTTATTTAATTCATCGAGCCGTCCTAGGTAGTTTAGAGAGATTTATAGGAGTTTTATTGGAGCATTACGAGGGTAAATTACCTTTACTTTTTGCACCTTACCAAATAGCTATATTACCTATAGTTAATACTGAGACATCCTTGATTGAATATGCTAAGGAAATAAAACGAAATATAGAGAGATCAACTAATTTATTAGTTGAAGTAGATGTATGGGCTCAAGATAAAACCTTAAATAAAAGGATAAGAGAGGCAGAAAGGAAAAAATATGTCTATATTCTTGTTGTTGGTGAAAAAGAGTTAAAAAACAATGAGGTTAATGTGCGAGGTAGAGGTAATATAAAGATTGATGAGTTATATGATGAGATAGAAAAAGAAATTCAGAAGTGGTATAATTATTAAAAAAATAAAAAAGCAGTGGTTCGTGTAGGGCTAAGGGGTTTTATCGTATCATTTCTATGCCTAACGCATCATGCATGCTTACTTCATTACTTTCTTTTTGTTCCACTTCTTTGCCCAATATGTATGGGCTTTTCACGCCTGTTACTATTGTTATTACTCTTATTTTTCCATTCATAGACGGATCTATCCTCGCACCCCATATGGTTTGAGCGCCACTATCGAGCATTCCAGCAACATATTCGCCGATTTCATTAATTTCATCTAATTTTAAATCTTCTCCCCCGGTAATGTGTATTAAGGCACCATTGGCTCCTTGATAATCCACATCAAGTAATGGATTGCGTAATGCTTGTTCTACTGCTTCTCTTGCTCTTGCTGCTGAACTTGATTCTCCCAATCCTATGATTGCCACTCCTCCAACACTCATTACTGCTTTTACATCAGCAAAATCTAAGTTAACTATAGAAGGTATTGCTATTGTTTCGGTTATACCTTTTATCATGGTTACAACAATTTCGTCAACAACAGCAAAAGCTTGTTGTAAAGGCATATTACCTGCTATTTCTACCAACCTATCATTTTGTATTACTATTACTGTATCAGTGACCTTTCTTAATTCAGCTAATCCTTCTTCAGCTTTGTGTATTCTAGCACCTTCTATTTTAAAAGGCATTGTTGTTACGCCTATAACTATAGCACCTTGGTTTTTTGCTATCTCTGCAACAACAGGGGCAGCACCAGTACCTGTACCACCGCCCATTCCAGCAATTAAGAAAACCATGTCTGCGCCTCTCAATACTTCTCTGATCTGATTAAGACTTTCTTCTGCAGCTTTTCTTCCTACTTGAGGATAACCACCAGCACCTAACCCTCTAGTTTGCTCTTGACCTAATAATATTTTCTTTTGAGCTTTTATCATTTTAAGATGTTTTTGATCTGTGTTCATTGCAACAGTTTCTGCACCTTTTATGCCTACTTGAGTTAGGCGATTTATAACATTACATCCCATACCTCCTACTCCTACTACTACTATTTTAGCTTCTTCAACTTCTACGTCTTCCCATTCATTCGCCCTGGACAGCGCATTTTTTATAATAGACTCCATTTCTTACAACCCCCTTTTGAATTATTTATCATGATTTATATATTATTATATCGATATACCAATATATATTTTATATAATATATGCTTCACTACAATAATCTATATTAATGACTACGAAGCATATATAATTTTAAGCCCTAAGCACTTTAAATCGTGGAGAATTAGCCCTATAACCACTATTTAAAGTGTGTTTGTTTAGCCCTATTAAACTGATGCCCGAGATGATGAGGTATCTTTAGCCCTATTGTTTAGCCCTTGAGTTAAGCCCTTACTTTCTATAATATCCTTTTAACCAATATATATCTTTTTATACTTAAAAATATATAATAGAATATATATTTTTCAGAAGTATTATTGAGGATTTAGGATTAAGGCACCACCCATAAGCCCCTTTTTGTTTCTTCCGTCATCTCCTTGTTGAATAACAACAAGGATGATGGAATAGAGGGATTCCACTAAGCGCCTTATAGGCTTGCTTCGGCGGGGTTGCTTTTCAACTGTTTTGCAGCAACTCTTCTGTAGTCATTGTTAACGCTGCAAAACAGGAATTTCTGTGCAGAGCCTGCCTTTTCAGGCATCTCCTTTACAGGAGACCGCCTTTTTGAAGAGGGGACTTTCCTGACCCTTTTTACGGGCCAAGCCCTCTGGGTGGTACCTTAATAGAGAGGAGCATATAAGTAATGATGTAGTAATATTATGATGATCATTAAAGTGACTGCCCCTCCTATTATATAAACAGGATGCAATTTTATGTTGCTTATTTCTTCTTCATAATATCTTACTAATCCTGCTGTAGTTTGAGGCAAGTATTTTTTTAATTTCTTACTCATATCTTATTTACCATACAAATATATTTAAATTATTAACGGATAATAATAAATTATGGCGTTCAATCCCCGTGCGTTTGCATTCTTTATTCTAGCTTTGGCTAGTTTAGGTATTGCAGGATATTTGTTTAATAACGAATCTTCTTTATCAACAGGCTCTTTTTCTCTTTCTCTACCTACAGGATGGTTTGTTAATCAAAATAAGGATTATGTGAAAGCAGATATTACTCTTAACGGAAGTTTTTCGGATAATATCTATATAGAAGTGAAAGATCAAACCATCGAACTTAGTTTACCTTCTTCATCACAAGTAATTATTGGTAATAACAAGGTAAGTTATTTTAATCCCTTAACTCTTACACTTAAGGATTTTAATGGCAATATAAAAGTAACACCTTATAAAATAGAAATAAATGGTGATGTAGGTGCTATAGTAAATGCTATAGAAACTATTTCTCATACTGAAGATAAAATATTTTTCTCTTATAATGGCAGTTATGACCGCATTCTTATTGGCTCTTTGCTACCCCAAGACCTGATGATTAATCAATTTGTAGGCAAGATAGATGTTCTCATAAAAGGTGATCATCTTTTATACGAAGCCTCTAATAAAAATGTAGAAATAAAGGATTATGAAGGATATTTTGCTATTATTCAAGGAAGGATTGAGTTAAAGGGAACTGGTTTAATTAGAAGCGATGTATTGGAAGTATATGCGAGGGAATAAGATGGATTTGTGGATGATTTTGTTAGTTATAATCGGAGTAATGACTTTATTTTACATTTTTAATCTTCTTAAAAATGCATTGGTTCTTTTTTTGGTAACTACTTTAGTCCTTTTTTTAGGAAGCAAATACGCACCTAATCATTTTACTTTTAATTTACAGTCTGTTTTATTGGCAAATCTAATTATTATAGGAGGTTACTTACTTTTAGAAATTTTAAATTTACTTTTTAATATTTTTGATATTGTATCATCTAT
>JALWJP010000058.1 GCA_026997215.1 Nanobdellati archaeon | reverse complement strand
TGGTTTGTTTTTAATTTCTAAAGAGAATAATTTTTCTGCCATAGAAAAATTAGGGCAGAAAAATTATTTATAGTTAACGGTTAATTTGTTTTCTTTTTTCCTCTATAAAATCTAATGCAACAGCCTTCATACTATCTATATTGTGTTTTGCCGTATCAATTATGAGGTTGTAAACGCTAAGATCTGTAATATCTATACCATAAAGTCTAAGATAGTGTTTTCTATCCGCTTCATCTCTTTCTTTCAATCGCTTTAAAGCTTCTTTATAAGTTATTCCTTCTCTTTTACTTAATCTTTTAGCTCTAATAGATAAAGGAGCGTGTAACCATATCCTTACTTCTGCCGCCTTACATAACCATGCAACTAATCTACCTTCTAACACGATATTATCATAATTTTTACATATTCTTTTTGTTTCTTCATCTAAAACCTTGTCTATCTCGCTTCTTTCCTTCGACTTGCTAAACTCCTCTATACTTAACCCTCTTTTCCTTGCTTCTTCTCTAAAAATTCTACTCATGGGATAATAATTGTAACCATAATAAGAGGCTAAAAAACTAGCTAAAGTTGTTTTTCCTGTACCTGCTAAACCGCTAACAGTAATTTTCATTACTTCCCTCCTATTACGTCCTTCCCTCCTATGTAAGATCTCAGAACCTTTGGAATAACCACACTACCATCTTCTTGCTGATAATTCTCTACTATAGCAATCATCGTCCTTTGTACTGCAGTTAAAGTGCTGTTCAAAGTATGCACATAATCTTTAGGTTTTGATCCTTCTTTTTCCCTATACTTAACATTAAGACGTGTAGATTGATAAAAAGTACAATTAGAACAACTAACAACTTCTCTATATTTTCCCTGTCCTGGAAGCCATGCTTCTATATCATATTTTTTAGCCGCCACCCACCCCAAATCTCCTGAACTTATGTTAACTACTCTGTAAGGTATACCTAAACTCTGATAAAATTCTTCTGCTGTGCTTAACAAAAACTCATGTTCCTCCCATGATTTTTCAGGATGAGAAAAAATAAACATCTCCACCTTCTCAAATTGATGTACTCTAAAAATACCTTTAGTGTCTCTTCCATGACTCCCTGCTTCTGTTCTAAAACAAGAACTTATACCCGCATACCTTAAAGGTAAATCTCTTTCTAGCAACACTTCATTCATATGCATTGCTCCCAAACTCACTTCTGCAGTCCCTATTAAATATTTTTCTTCTCCTTCTATCTTATAGAGATCCTCACGACCACGAGGAAGAAAACCAGTTCCATATAATGCAGTATCATTAACAATCATAGGCACTGTATAAATCTTAAAACCTTTTTTCTCTAAAAAATCCAAAGCATACTGAATAAGAGCCATCTCTAATTTCACGGCATCCCCTTTCAAATAATAAAATCGAGAACCTGAAACCTTCGCTGCTCTTTCTAAATCAAACCAATCATTTAACTCAAATAACTCTATGTGGTCTTTAGGTTCAAATGAAAAATCCTTTTTCTCGCCCACTTCTTTTATAACCACGTTATCTTCTTCGTCCTTCCCATAAGGTACAGATTCATGAGTCATATTCGGTAAAATAAGTAGTATTTCTCTAATCTTCGACTCTATCTCCTTAAGATTTTCTTCTTTCTCCTCAATATCTTTACTTATCTTTTTCATCTCATCAATCTTATTTATTGCATCTTTTCCTTCTCTCTTCAAACGAGAAATAGCTTGTGCTGCCTCATTTCTTAAATGTCTCAACTCGTCCAACTTCTTTTGTAATTTCTTCCTTTGATCATCAAGCTCCAACACTTCTTTAACTTTAGGGATTAAATCTTGCTCATTCCTTTTCTCCAAATCTTTTATATAGTTTTCCACATTTTCCTTCAAAAATTTTAAAGGAATCATTCTTCATCCCCTACCGAACTTCCTAAATTTATGATAACGCGGTTGAGGTGTAAAATGCCTTACGAATAAATAACGTTTTTGAGGTTCTTGTAATTCTTGAAGTATTCTCTTTACTATTAATTTTTTTGGATCTGGAAAAGAAGGAACTCTCGCCTTAATATCTGCATAACTTTCAAATAGCTTTTTCTTCCTCTCCTCTAAGAACTCCCATAAAGATTTCTTACCCAACCCAGGTAAAAGATCTAATTGATGTTCTCTAATAGTGATACTCTCTGCTTTATTATAAAAATCTATAAATCTCTTTTCTTCCTCCTCCACTATTTTCTCAATAACTTTAGGCAATTCGGTTTGAGCAGTTGCAGTAAGTTTTCTATAATTTATCCTTCCTATTACTCTATCTATCTTATCCCTTCCCTCCTTACCAATAAATACTTTTTCCCCTATTTTTAAGGTTACTCCGGGCTTAGGCCTTAACTCTAGAAGAGTAAATTGCTCAGTAGTTACGGCTTGAGCTATAGGTTCTAGTCTCCTACTACCTGCATAACCTTTAGGTAGAAAATCCAATATTATTGCATAATCGTCTTTTTTCATATAATCACCTGGGCTCGGATGATTAGGATTTTAACTTTATGCATAACTCTATAATTTGCTTTATTTGTTCTTCACTCGGAGAATTACGCTCTTTAGCAAAGATAGCTTTTACTTGATCTTCATCCTCAGGTAATACATTAAGAATCATCGCAACTTGATGAGGCTTTAATTCCATTTTTTCTAATGCATCTTTAACCTCTTTAAATGTTTTTTCATCGAAATTGTAATATTTATTGAGAAAATCTTTTGTTATTTTTTGTTCAAAACTAATCTCTTCATCATTCAAATCTTTAATATATTCTCTAGCCTCATAAGCACTAATTTCTTTCTCTTCAAGAATTCTCATAGAACTCACCCTTTTAACTCATAGATTTCAAATGAGCCGGTGCAATTATCTGCACTTTCTCTTTTTCTCCATCCTTAAATTTAACAAGATAGGCTCTGCCTCTTTTACCAATAATCTCTCCTACTTTACCATGAAACCTCCTAAAAGGCATACCTTTATGATAAGAAGGATTTGCAACAATAGCTACTTTTTCTCCTATAGTAAATTCCTGTAAAATATCAGTTATTTTTAGTTTCCCACTTGATTTGAATTTATAACGAGTTGCTCTTCGTGGACCTCTAGATCTTTTCATAATTTCACCTTTATATGTTGCACTACATAAATAAAGAAAGTAAAGTTTTAAAATGTTTTGGTATTAAAGATACTCTTCTATAATATCGTTAATATCTACATTAGAGATGTCTTGCTTAGAAGCAGGCAAATCCCGGTGTATATCCTCGTAAAAATCATGGATAGAATAAGTATTGGCTTTATAAAACACGCCTAATGCTAACTTATCATCCTCTTGCATAGCTAATTCCATTGCCTTTTCTTTGTTTGAAGGGTCATGATCCTTAAGATAATAAGTATGTTCCTTATAATAATCATAACTCATTTTTGGATACATGCTAACACAAGGCTGTAAGACATCAATAAAAGCATAACCTCTGTGCATAAGACCTTCTTTCATCAATTCTGTCAAATGCTGTAAATCTCCTGCATATCCTCGAGCAACAAAAGTAGCTCCTGCAGATAAAGCCAATAATAAAGGATTTAAAGGCTTCTCAGGATTTCCATGAGGTGTAGAAGAGGTTTTTTCCATAAAAGGTGTTGTTGGTGCTGCTTGACCTTTCGTCAAAGCATAAATATGGTTGTTATGAGCGATATGCAACACATCTAAATTTCTTCGCATGTTTTGTATCCAATGATTCAAGCCAATTCCGTAATTGTCCCCGTCTCCTGTATTAACTATCACATGAAGTTGCGGATTGGCCAATTTTATCCCCAGGGCAACAGCAACAGCCCTGCCATGAATTGCCTCAAAACCATAAGTTTTTACATAATGAGGCGTTTTTCCCGAACATCCTATGCCTGATACAACAACAACATCCTTTGGATCTAAATCCAAATCAGCAATGGCTTTTCTCATAGCAGTAACTATACCAAAATTACCACATCCAGGACACCATTGAATCCAATGATGAGGGTCTAAATCCTCCATTCTGACCATTTAACCACCCTTTAACACATATTCCGCAATTTCCTCGGGCGTAATTTCTCTTCCATCATACCTCAATAGAGTCTCATCTACATATATGCCTGTTTGCTCTCTTATAACACCACGAAATTGAGCCAAATAGTTCTGCTCTACAACAATATTGCGAACATTAGGTTTAGTTAGAATCTCAATAGTTTCCTCATAAGGAAATGGAACAATATAAGGATAATGTATGACTCTAGCTCTTACTCCATGTTCTTTTAAAATTTCTAATGCCTCTAAACAAGGCATTTTTGTAGAGCCCCAACAAATGAGTTGAACATCAGCATTATCAACTCCATAAACTCTAGGAGCATATACATGCTTTGGTATAGCAGCTAACTTTTTCATACGCTTCTTCATTTGTCTTATTCTTTCTTCAGAGTCCTCAGTAGTAAAACCTGTTTCATCATGCTCATAACTACTTGCCACATGCATGCAATTAGGTTGAGAGGGCACAGCCCTTAAAGAAATACCATCTTCTGTAACCTCATACCTCTTATAATTCTTAATATCTTTTACTTGCTCATCCTTCAACAATTTGCCTCTATCTACTTTTAAATCTGTTTTAAAAATAGGTGTTGTTTGAATAGTAGAAGATAAATACTTATCCATGAGAACTATTACAGGTGATTGTATTAATTCAGCAATATTAAAAGCTTCAAATACCATATAATAGGCTTCTTCTACATCTCCTGGAGCCATCACAACACGAGGAAATTCTCCTTGAGAAGCATGCATAACAAACCTTAAATCTCCTTGTTCTGTGTGAGTAGGCATACCAGTACTAGGAGAACCTCTTTGAGACTCAATTATCACAATAGGTACCTCAGCCATTCCTGCCATACCTAAAGCTTCTGCCATCAAAGAAAAACCACCTCCAGATGTTGCAGTCATGGCTCTTGCTCCTGTAAAAGCAGCTCCTATTATGCTATTAATAGCAGCTAATTCGTCCTCTGTTTGCTTAACCACTATATTCTTTGATTTCTCGTATTTAGCTATAGTACTAAGAATACTAGAAGCTGGAGTCATAGGGTATTGGCCAAGATATTTCACACCTGCCTTTATTGCTCCCAAGGCTGCAGCATCATTACCTCCTATAAGCATAAAGTTATTACCTGTTTTCTCTAACTTAAAATAGGAATGCTCAACAGCATCGTAAGATCTTAATGCAGCAGCCTCATTATTCTGCACTACTTCTTCCCCTTTTTTACCAAATAATCTTTTTATAACAGAAGTAACATCTTCCTTGCTTGCTCCTAATATTTTAGCCATAGCACCAAATGCAGCAGTGTTGTAGTATCTCAAACTCCCCAATTCGTTAGCTATACGGGAAAGAGGTAATGATATTATGTCAAAGTTATCTAAAGAAGTAGCAATCCCTTCATCCGCAACCACTAAAGCAGGTTTTTTCAATTCATTTTTGTGCATATCAATTGTTTGCTTATCTAAAGCAACCAAAATATGAGCATAAGTGCGATGAGCATAAATCTTTTGTTTAGATGCTCTCACATAAGAAATGTTATGTCCTCCTGTAATTAAAGAAGGGTGCTCATCATAAATAACAACATACCAACCATATTTTTGAAAGAGTTTGCCAATCATTTTCCCTAAACTCATTACACCGCTTCCTGCAGGCCCACCTATTTTA
>JALWJP010000057.1 GCA_026997215.1 Nanobdellati archaeon | reverse complement strand
ATATAGTTTAAGGTTGTATTTATTTTTTATGGTAGAGCATCAATTATCAAGATTCATATTAAGCTATCCCAAATTATTTTTTTATCTAACAAAAGAAGGGGAGTTTTATGATAAATGGATGGGTCTATGGAGCAACACTCACAAAATTATAGATTACTTAGCAATAAAAATAGAAGATCAATGGCTTAATAGTAAAAATTTTATAAAAAGTGAAAGAAAAAATTCCAGAGATCTTACCTTAATTTATGCTCTTAACAACAAAGAAATAAAAGTATTATACTCTCTATCTTCTTATGGTTTAAATATTAAAGTTGTGGGTGTTGAAAAATTCCACGTTGAAATAGGTGTTAACATAAGAGTTAAAGAAGAAAATTATCACTTAAGAGAATATGAGGTTCAAGAAGATAATCTCAGAGATATTTATGTTTTTAAAGATGAATATGACAGAAAAGCAATCATAGGCGTGAAAGAAGGAAAAATAAAACTTCTTAATAAATATTATAAAGAACATTATCCTTATCCTCACGAAAAACAAAGGTGTTTAGTTAGCCTATTTAACATAGAAAGTAAAGAGTTTTTCATAACTTACTCTAAAGAAGAATTTGATAAATATATTGCTTCTCAACACCAAGAAGAAATAAAAAATTATGAGGAGGAATTAAATAACGAAAAGAACAAACTTAACATAATACCGAGAATATCTCAGCAAACGTTTGTTAAGGAAGTATTAATTAATTTTGAAAGTGCTATTGATGCTGTATTAAGTTTAAGAAAAGAGCATAATGGCAAAGTTTTTTATGTAGCGGGGTTGCCTTGGTTTAATGAATTTTGGGCAAGAGATGCATTGTGGGCTAGTTTTGCATTAATTAGTTTAGGTAAAAAAGATGATGTAAATGATCTCCTCATCTATCTCTCCAAACACATAAACGAAGAAGGTCATATGTTAACGAGAAAGGAATTTCATAAAAATTCAGGAGAATACCATGGAGATGACGTATTACCATTATATCTTATAGTCTTAAGATACTATATCAGCATCTATGGAAATGAAATCTTAGAAAAAAAAGAAATAAAAGAAGTATTCAAAAAAGCAAAGAAATATTTAGAGAAACATGTATTTAATGGATTGGTTATGCATCGAAGCACAGGCACATGGATGGACAGTGTTGCTAAAGAATGGATTGCTTTAGACATACAGGCTTTATGGGTAAAAGCATTAAAATGTTGGAAATATTTAGATAAAAAATTTAATTTATATTATGAAATTTTGCTCAAAGGTTTGTTGAGGTTTTATAGAGATGGATCGTGGTACAGATTCGTTGATCCAGTAAGCAATAACGTTGCTATTAAAGATACAGCCAATGCCTTTTTATTAACATTTTTTGATATAGTGCACGGTATTTATGCTAAAGCAGTTTTAGATAATGGTAAAAAACTTCTCTCCCAATACGGTATTGCCTTGGAAAATCCAGAGAATATTACTTTTGATGAAAAAGGTTATCACTCAGGAGCATCATGGCTTTTAGTTACAGGATGGGCTTTGGTCTCTTACCTTTATCATGGTTATGAAGAAGAAGCAAAAAAATTGTTCAATGTTTTCTTCGAGGATAGAAAAAGATTTAGCCAAGGCACTTATAGCGAAGTATTATCATGGAATACAGGAGAGTTAATAGGTTGTGGACATCAATTATGGAGTGCATCCATGCTCTTATTCGCGCTAACATTTGGATTGTTTGGAATAAATATTTCTAAAAATATCTTATTATCGCAACCATTTTTTTTAAGAAAAATCGCTAAAAAAGCAGAGCTAAACACATCACTAAAAATAACCTTTGAAAATAGAAATGATGAATGTGTTGTCGCCATTCATAACAAAGAAATAGAGGAAATAAAAGACGGTATCAATTATAGAAAATTAGCGGTGTTTAAAAAGGAGGTTGAACTATATGATATTGCAGGAAAAACGTAAAGAAACAACTATTTATTTCTACACTGGAGAAATAAAAAATGTACTTGTGTTCAGAGAAGACAAAGTTACAGGAAATAAGAGTATAATAAATCATGCTAGAGCATTGAGGCCGCATAGTATTCAACAACATTCTCAATTAGAGATTGCTAAAGAAATAAAGAGAACAGAAAAGACATGTGTTTTCTGTAAATACGAAGAACATAACATACCTTTAGCATCAAAAGAAAAAAGATATGAAAAAGGCGAGGCAGTAATTTTCCAGAATCTTTATCCTTTTGCTGAGAAGCATTATGTAGGAATCATAACTAAAAAACATTTTGTTAATAAATTTAAAGTAAAACATTTTTATGACGTTTTTTTAGCATTTCAAGAACTAATAGAGAATGATGTAAGGAAAGAGTATTTTTATATTAACATGAACTTTTTGCCTCCTGCCGGTGCTTCTATCGTGCATCCCCATGTTCAAGCATTTGCCTTTGCTAAACCTACACCGAAACATCAAAGAATCATAGAAGGCATGAAAAAGCATGGAAAGGAAAAGTGGTTAAAAGAGCACGCAACTAAAGGATTACAAATCTTTAAAGGAAATTTGTTCGAAGTATTTGCAGTATTTGCACCTAGTCTCAATTCCGAAATAGCATTCATTTCCTATGAAAATAAAAGATTAAAAGATCTCAATGATAAAGAGTTGAAAGAAATAAGTAAAATAATAACTAAAACTATAAATTACTATCTTCATATTAATCCGTTCAACGCTTTTAACTTTGCTATTTATGAACATAAGCAACATGGTATTTTAGGTTTTATAGGTTTAAGAAAACCTCTAACCAAATACTATAGTTCAGATCGAGGCTTTTTAGAAAATTATCATGGTATGCAAGTAATCTCTGTGTATCCTGAAAATATTGCTAAAGAGTTAAAAAGAAAGTTTTGATTACTTCATTATCCCAAAAGTGATTATCTTATGCATTGCAAAACTCCAGAAAAATACAATGCCTACAGATAAAATCGCAGCAATCATTTTTGCTAATGCAAGGTATTCAACAAAAAAGTAAATCAACACTTCATTCCAAACCAAGCTTGTTGATGCAACTATTAAAAAAACAGTAAACTGTTTTGCTTTGTTACGATATGTGTTTTTGAAGGTGTATTTCTTGTTTAAGGTGTAATTCACTACAGCCCCTGATACAAAGCCAATAGCTGCCGATACCAAATAATAAATATTTGCAAGATAAGCGAGCACGTAGAATATAAATAGATTAGTTATTGCTGCTAACCCTCCTATGATAAAATATTTGACTAACTGCTGTATTACTTCACTTGACATAACCTTTCTCAAGATATTCTTTCTCTGAACCAATTGCATCAATATCATACCTCTTCCCGTCTAAAATACTTCTAGCAGCTAAAAATCCCATTTCAATAGCATGATCTTGATTATTGTATTTAAACCTCCCTCCTCTCCCTATATAGATGAGATTTTCAAAAGAATTAAGATAGGATTTAATAGGTGTTAAATATTTGGCATAATCTAAATCATAAACAGGATATGCAAACCTTTCTTTGTGGATCCACACATCAATAACCTCGCTTCTTTTCAAGAAGCCTGCTTTCTCAAGATGAGGCATTGCAAGTTCTAAAAGCTCCTCTTTTGTTGATCGCCATATTTTATCATCATACCAGCAAAAAAATTCTAAACCTATAAGTGTTTTGCCTTCAGGAACTAAATCCTTACTAAAGTTCTTTATCTCCATCATTCTACCAAAAGGTATACTTAGCTCAGGCAAATAAATCCATTGATCAGGAAAAACTTGCTCCTTATTCACGGCTATAAATAAAGTTACTAAGGATCGAAACTTAAGCTTCTTGATACTTGTTGCTATGTCTTGAGGTGCCTCAGGCGATAAAAGCTCTATGAAATGAGTTATAGGTATTGTGGAGATTACATGCTCTGGTATTATAACCTCTTCCTTACCATTTATAACTGCTATTACTTTCGTTATTTTCTTACCATCATGAATTATTTTTACAGGATAAGAATTAGTCATAAAAACTTTACCTTTCCTCTTTTCTACCTCCTCTCTCATTCTTTCATATATTTGTTGCGTTCCTTTCCTTGGATAATAGAAGGCATCAACCAAAGTCTTTGCTTCAGATTTTTTGAACACCATTTTTTTAAGAATCTCCCATACTGACAGGTTCTTGATGCGTTGAGTTGCCCATTCCACAGATATTTCAGAAGGCTTTAACCCCCATATTTTTTCAGTGTAGTTAAGCATGTTTAAATTTGCGAGTTCCCAACCAAAATCTCTCACAATTTTTTCCTCAAAGTTTCTGGGCTCAGATTTTATGAAAAGATTTTTTATTTTTTGTAATGAAAAGGAACTCATTGCCTTTATAGATCCTATAAAACCGAGGTTTTTAAGCACATCTCCAAGCTCAACAGGATATTTGAAAAATTTGTTCCTAATATAAAACCTTGTTAACCTATCAACTTTTATCCAATCATCACCTAAAAGCTCTGCAATAATATCATAAAGCTCTTGGTTTTTGCTGTAAAATCTATGAGGACCAACATCACTTTTAAACTCACCAAAATCAAGAGTTTTTGCTAACCCCCCTATCTGCTTATCTTTTTCTAAAACCAACAAAGTTTTATTTGAATCTTTAAGTTTAAAAGCTGCTGAAGTACCGGCAGGACCAGCACCGAGTATAAGAACATCAACCTTCATAAGAACCCCTGCTCTTTATACCATTCATAAGCTCTTTTTAATCCTTCATCTATAGAGTATTTAGGCTCATAACCTAAAAGTTTCTTAGCTTTATCAATATTGGCTATAAAAAACTCTATTTCACCTTCCCTATTATGTTCTACAACAATTGGGCTTTGACTATTAAGCAAAGCTTTAATTTTTTTAGCAACATCTATGATTTTAACCCCTTTCCCTGTTGCGATATTAAACACATTGCCTTTCACATCATCAAATTTTTCTATGGATTTTATTGTTCCATTAACAGCATCCTCTATATAGGTGAAATCCAATGTTTTATTCTCTCCGTAAATCATAAGGTCCTTATTTTTACTCGCATTTATCAAGAATTTTGGAATTAACCTGTCAGAAATATCGTATTTACCATAAACATTAGAATACCTCACAATTACGAAATCTAAACCATAGCATTTAGCATAAGCATGAACTAATGCCTCCCCTGCTATTTTTGAAGCAGTATAAGGACTTTCGCATTTCTCTATTCTTACTTCATCCTCTTTTTTAGGTTCGCTACTTTCACCATAAGTTTCTCGGCTCGACGCGAATATTAATCTAGATATATCATGCTTTCTTGCAAACTCTAAAATATTGAAAACCGTATCTATATTCTCTTTCGCAATGTTTGGATCAACAACTGAGTTATAGACGCGAGCATTCGCGGCTAAATGTACAATCATGTCAATCTCGTCATTCGGCAATTTTTTCATTTCCTCTTTGCTTAACAAGTTAGCAACAATGGTCTTTTTATTCAACTCCTCAAACCACCTGTTAGGATTTTTATCCACACCAACAACATCAAAACCTTTTTTTAACAATTGAAGAAATAACTCAGTACCTATGGTTCCGCTACTACCAGTAATTATTATTTTACTCATACTTTGTTTTAGAGTAAAAGAAGTTTTAAAAAGATTTAAAATGTGAGAATAAGCATGAACGCAAACAATAAATTCATTGTATTTATTTATACGGTTTTGTTATTTTATTTATTATACAAATTCAAAAATATCATTACAATGTATAAAATAATTTCAATACTATCTTTTATTC
>JALWJP010000056.1 GCA_026997215.1 Nanobdellati archaeon | reverse complement strand
ATGCTAAGGATGCTATGGCTATTGTGAATACAACTAATAGAACCGAGCCTATTGTTGCTGAGATAGCTTTTTTGAGATTTGGTTTGTTTTTAATTTCTAGAGAGAATAATTTTTCTGCCATAGAAAAATTAGGGCAGAAAAATTATTTATAGTTAATGGTTGAAACACTTAATCTCCTCCATAAAGCCCTATAATCTCTAAAAATAATATCTGCTCTTCTATCTATTTTATTATAGATAGCAACTTTAACCCTATAATAATTTTGAGGAATAAACAAATCCTTTTTATAATCATCTCCTACTGCCATTATAACATCACTCATCTTTACATCATAAACCTGTTCCAAATATTCATAATAAGAAAGAGAAGGTTTCATAACATTAACATCATCCGCACTTACTATGCAACAAAAATATTCTTTCCACATTCTACCAAATACTTGATAAAGTTTAAACACAAGATTTCTTTTAAACTCCTCACTCACAACAATTCCTTTAATATTTTTTGCGATCATAGCATTTAAGAAAAAGAAAATATTGCGAGCAGGTTTAATTTGGATATTTTCCCAAAAAATACTAACTGCATCTAAAGAAGGCGTATTAGGAAATGCCAGCGAAATTAGGTATTCTCTTTCCCTTTCTTTAGGATTACTCGATTTCCTTATATTATGCAATAGATCATAAAACCTTTTTTTAACCCACCTATATGGTTTTCTTTCATGTTCTGATATGAACAAAAACATCCTGTGATAAGCTTCCTTCGTATCCACATTATATAAAGTGTTATCAGCATCAAATATTATGTATCTCATAAATACTACCCTTTAACATACTATGAGGTTTTATTTTAAGATGAGGAGCAATCAAAGTTCCAGGCATAGTGCTGCTTTGAACCCCTATAACTGTTCCTTTTCCTATCACACATCCTAAAGAGGTTTTTCCTGTTTTAATAAGGTTCCCTTGCAACTCCACATACACTTCCTTTCTAGAAAGCAATCGATTAGCTGCTATGAACCCAGCACCTATCTTAACATCATCATCAATAACACTATCCCCTATATAACTGCGATGTAAATGCGCATTAGAGCCTATCAAACTTCTCACCACTTCACTATGAGCTCCTACAATCGCATTACTTTCTACACTACTCATCCTAATCAAAGTATGCGTCCCTACAATTGCTCCTTCTCCTATGTACGCAGGACCTTTTATAACAGCATAATCCATTACTTTGGCATCTTTCTCTATAATCACATTACCTTCTGTATCATCTATCACTGCAGTTTTAGCAATAATAGCATCCTTATGCACAAAACTTTTCTCCAACCTCTTTAAAAAAACCTTAACAAAGTCAAGATACTGCCAAGAATATTTTAGAGAAAGAGGCGGTTCTTCAATTATTATATAATCAAGAGAAGAAAAAGTAGCATAATCGCTTAATGCTTTTTCTAAAGCATCTCCTTCCTCAACATCCTTTGTTTTTAAAAATTCAAGAAAATCCTTTGTTACTTTATAAATACCTATAACCCTAAGGTTAGAAGGCTCCTTCCCTTCTTTAGGTTTTTCAACAATTTTCTTAATTTTATTATTCTTTACCTCCACTACACCATAACGAGAAGGATTCTCCGTAGGAGTAATACTCAAAACATTACCCTCTTTATTCATCATTTGTTCTATAATATCTTCTGAAAATGCATGGTACGCGTTAAGTATAAGGTATTCCTTATAGTTCGGAGCAACCTCATACCCTTTAACGACTGCGTCTGCAGTTGATACAGGTATAGGTTGTATGGCTGTTCTAACATCCTTTCCTTTTAATAAAGATGTATCTCGAGGTGAAACCACTACAACAACATCATCTACATATTTTGATACATTTTGAATGGTTCTATCCAATAAAGTTTTTCCACCTATTTTAACCATGGATTTATGTTTGTGATGATTTAAAGGCCATGCTCGCGAACTTTCCCCTGCAGCTAAAATAATCGCAGCCTTACTCATTAAAACACCGCTTTTATTTCACTTGCCAAAGGTTTAAACATAAACTCTTTAATTTTCTTTTTATCAGAATAATGAGCCAAAGCATAACTTAATTTTACATAAGCACTCTCACAAATCATATCATATAAGTGATACACTCCTGCTTTATGCAATAACCTTAAGTTTTTATAAACATAAGGATGTACTTCTCCATACACCGTTTGACTACACATACCTATAAATTTATTTTTAGCATGCTTTTTTATTACTTTTAACAAACTTAACTCTCCTTTAACACATACATGACCCAAACCAGTACCTTCTATAATTGCCCCTTTAACTTTATTCAACATCGCATCTAAAATCTCAGGTTTCATACCAGGATAAACCTTTATTAAAGCCACATCCCTACAGAAACTTTCACCTCCTGCAGGATCCTTTAACCAATCACTTTGCTTATTTCTAATCATTACTTTCCAATTCCTTGATTTTAAATCATAATGCAACGTGGCAAAAGGTTTTGCATTTACAGACTTAAAAGCATCTCTTTTAGAAGTATGCATTTTTTTAACTTTTGTTCCTAAATGAACTTCATAATAATCATCCCCGCTACTTCCGTGCATAACAACATACACGCCAGCAGGAGGATTTTCTAAAATAAAGCGAATAGAAGCTAAAAAGTTTAGAAATGCGTCACTGCTGGCTCTATCAGAAGATCGTTGAGCACCAGTAATAACCACAGGAAATTTTATTTTTCCTTTTAAAGCATAGCTCAATGCCGAAGAAGTATAATGCATAGTATCAGTTCCATGAGCCAAAATAATTCCTTTTTTTACTTTTTTAGAAATAGCAAGAATATGCTTGGCCATTTTTTCCCAATGTTCTTGATTTAAATCTTCACTCATTTCCTGCATCAACACTTCAAAAGAATAAGAATATTCATTAAAAGGAGGTTGGTCTTTTATTTCAGGAATGGATGCAAATATATCTTCTGGTCGAAAAGAGGCTTTTACCGCTCCTGTTTCATATTCAACCTTAGAGGATATAGTACCTCCTGTAGAAATAACATGTATATCTTTTATCTTTCCATTTTCTTCAACATTTTCTTCTTTTTTTTCATATATCTTTAAAATTTCAACATTTTTAACATCCTCGTAAGGAATTGCCAAGTTGTATCCATTTTTAAGTTTAAGAATCAAACTATTTTTTTTATTATAATCGCTAATAGGAATGGCTATTCCTTCTAACACTCCATAACTTTTTGTTTCAACCCTGACCTTAGAAAACGCTTTAATATTCATAATACTAAATTTCATCAACAATTATTTTAAAACTTCTTTTAAAAAGACAGTGGCATAAGAGCCAGCAGGTAAGAAAAAAGAAACTTTAACCTTATAATATCCTGGAAATAAACCATCTCTCTCTTTTCGTATTATTCTAAAATCTGTTGCTTGAGCATATGCTTTTCTAACCAGACCTTCACTTTTAATACCTAATTCCTTTATATAGAAATCAGAAGGGCTAATACCATCCTCAAGAAGCACCTCTCTAATCCTTTTTTCTATTTTTCCTTCTTCAATAAATCCCTCAAAATTATAACCAGGAATATGAATTTCTTTTTCTTTAACCTCATCACTAAATTCCTCCACCACCTTATTAAAAAGCCAGCTTTGATAACTATGCACAAACATTTGTAAAATAGAACGAGGCAGGGATTTAAGACCCCCTAAAAAATCACCGCCATGATGATGCAACAAATAATTATAAAGATTCCTTTCATAAAACTTAGATTTGGAAAAAGTAAGATTAAAAAATTCCTCACTTTCAAAATCTATCTTTTGATTTAATGCATTTTCTAAAATAAGTTTTACCGCTTCTCGCCATTCTCTTCTTAATAAAGCTCTTCCAACTTCCCATGATTTAATCTTTCCTTCACCAAAACGCTGAACGCCGTAGTAATTTGGAAACAAGATCGTAGAGGGTAAAGAAAAAAGTTTCTTTACATCTCTTTCTCTCAATTTCCTTATAGTTATGGTGAAAAAATTTCCTTCGTGCTCTCCCAAATGTATTTTTTTATCACTATATTCTAAAGGGTACAATTCAACACCTTCGTATTTAAATTCTTGGATTTTTTTTAATTTCTCCTTTTTTATTTTATAAATGCTCATCAACTGTATGGTACAGGCAACCTTATCTTTTGTACCCGATAAAGAAATGCGATTGGTGGAAAAACCCAGGTATTTAGAAAAAGATTTAATAAACTGGAAGGTTTCCACATTCCTTTTCTTCAAAACACAAATAAGGTGCTTATCTTCTCTTTCTAAATTTATAGGTTCGTATTTTCTAAAATAATCTAATTTACCATATCTTCGCGTAACCTCCTCAACAATAAAATCTTCTGGTTTCGCTTTAATAATCATAAACCTATATATTTACCCTACTACCTTAAAATATTTAGGTGAGAATATGCTAAAAAAACTTCAATCTCAAGTTATAAGTATTGTTCTTATTAGCGGTATTGCTTTAGCTTTAGCAGGAAGCGCATATTATTGGGGACTACCTCTCTTAGAAAAAACTCAAAAAAATGTTGAACTAGAATCTGCCAATCAGTTCATGGAAAATTTAGCAAAAGCAATAGAAGAAGTAGCAGTAACAGGAAACAGCAAAGTTATAGAATATGATTTAAAAGGAGAACTTAGAATAAATAATGGTGATCCTTTGTCTTTCGAAAATTACATAGAATACAGAGTAGAAGCACCCTTACCTTATTACGCCACTTTATCCTATGTTCCCCTTAACGATTACCCCCCTTATAAAAAGAGAGTATATGTAATGACAACAGCCAAACCGATGATAGTAGTAGAGGAATGTAATAAACCATTGGCTACATGCCAAGCAACCATGGATTGCACTAATAAAAAAGTCTCTTTTGACATAGGGTGTGAAGTATCAGGCGATAAATACGAGGGGGATAAAATTGTATGTAGTAAAGATACATTTACAGTTAACACTTATACTTGTGATGAATACGATTTTGCATATCTAGAAGGTTCCAAAAAATATGCATATGCTGGTGTTGAAGGTAAAAATAAACCAGTAGTAATAATGGTAAGAACATATCCTTATCCTACTAAAGAAAAATATCTTAACTCCTATATGCTCATTCCTCGAGAAATAGATAATCCTACTACATATGATGGAGTACTTTATAAAATAATAGGAAAAGGTAAAATAGTTGCTAAAAACGAAAAAGTAAAAATTCTTATTTCACGTGGTGAATCAACTATAAAACCTGGCGAATCACAAAGAGGCGGAGACCTATCTATAATAAACATAGAGGTCACAGTACAATGAGATCAAAAGGACAAAGCACAATACTTGAGTTTGTACTTGTATCCTTTTTAGGAATAGTTTTTGTAGTGGTCGTTTTATCCTTATTAACTGTAGTGGAAAAAAAGGTTTATAGATATAATTTTGAATTACAAGCAAAAAACATAGCAGATAAGTTGTGGCTTTACGAACATATATTCATATCCTCCAATTATACAAATGGATCGCTGTCCTTCGCTTTACCTCCAGATATTAATGGTAAATCTTATTTAGTAGTGTTTAACGGCCATACTTTAAATATAAAAAACGAAGATGGCTTTTATTTTAGTAAAGAAAATATGCCGTGTTACCATAATAGAATATACATAGCTTCAGATGTTCCTTCAATAACTTTGATAAAAACGCAAGAATCGGTTAAGTGTGATTATAGGGTGGGTTAATGGTTAAAGTTAAAAAAGCGGTTCGTAATTTAAAAATAAAAATGAAAAAATACTATGAGAAACTAAAATTAGAAGAATCTAAAGATAAAGAAGCGAAAGAATTATACGGCATACCTCCAGAACTACTAGAGCAATTATTAAAAAAAGAAAAACCTAAAGAAGAGGAAGAAGCTAAAGAGGAAGAAGGCATAGATTTATCCTCTTTAGAACGCTTTAAAAAAAATATAGTGGTTATAGATAGAGAAGAATCAGATATTGACCTCAAAGATAAAATAATACATTACCCTTTAAT
>JALWJP010000055.1 GCA_026997215.1 Nanobdellati archaeon | reverse complement strand
ATAATTTTTCTGCCATAGAAAAATTAGGGCAGAAAAATTATTTATAGTTAACGGTTGAAAACCAAAGATATATTAAAGATGATAACCTTAAAAGTTAATATGGAAGAGAAACATTCTCACACCTCTTTGTTTAATGAGGAAGTTAAAAAACTCATAATAGAGATAAATACTGAAGTTAAAAAAATAATAGATCTCTTTCGCATAATATTAAAATATAAAATGGTATTAAGAGGTAGAGGAATAGAATTCGCAGATATAAGAAAGTACTTGCCTACAGATGACGCCTCTCTTATTGATTGGAAAGTCTCAGCAAGAATGTCCACATCGGGAAAATTAGACAGGCTATTTGTAAAGGTATATGAAGAAGAAAGAGATTTAGATGTAATTCTGCTTATTGATTCCTCAGCAACTATGGATTTTGGTACTCAAGAAAGACTTAAAAGAGAATATGTTGCCCTACTTGCAGGAACACTTGCCACAGCATCAATAGAAGCAGGAGATAAAGTAGGAATGATCATGTTCAATGATAAAATTAAACACATTACCCCTGAAAGAAGCGACATCCAGACCATTAGAATTTTAGCAGAATTAGTTAAAAAAGAAAACTGGAAAGGTGGAAAAAATTTAGCAGAAGCAATAAAGTTTGCTCTAAAAACCACAACAAATAGATCTTTTCTTTTCATTATCTCTGATTTCATAAGTGTAGGGGAAGAAGATTGGATTGAGCCTTTAAGAGCAGCAAGTGTAAAATTTGATGGTGTATTGGGAGTAATGATAAGAGATGTTCGTGATAGATACTTACCAGCAGGAACTGGTTATTTCCGATTCCAAGATCCTATAACTGGAAGAGTAACAGAAGTAAATCTTGATAAAATAAAGCAAAAGTACGAAGAATTAGCTCAAAAACAAGAAGAAACTATTGAAAAAATATTTCATGAAAGTGGTGCAGGTTTTGTTAAATATTATACTCATGAAAACTTTATTAAAACCTTAGTAAAATGGTTTGATGTGTGGGGTGCGGGTAGGGTTTAATATGAAATTAGCTGTATTATTTTCAGGAGGGAAAGATTCTACATTAGCTATGCACATCGCCAAAAAATATGGTCATAATGTGGATTTATTGCTATCCGTATTCCCTAAAAAAGCAGAAAGTTATATGTTTCATTACCCAAACATAAATCTTACTACCATACAAAGCAAAGCCTTAGATATACCGTTGCTCTCTGTAAAAACAGAAGGTAAAAAAGAAAAGGAATTAAGTGCTTTATCTTATTTATTTTCCAAGGCTAAAAAAAGAGGCATAGAAGGAGTAGTTACAGGAGCTGTAAAATCAACATATCAAGCAGAACGCATTCAAAAAGTAGCATACAAATATAAATTGGAAGTATTTAATCCTTTATGGCAGAAAGAAGATGAAGAAATATTAGATCTATTAGAAAGATATAAAATTAAAGCGATAATTACAGGTGTGGCTGCATACCCTCTGACTTCTGATTTTTTAGGAAAGAATATCTTGGATATCAAAGAAGAACTCCTTAATCTTAAGAAGAAATATGGTCTCAGTGCTGTAGGAGAAGGAGGGGAAATAGAAACTTTTGTTATAGATGCACCTATGTTCAAAAAAATTATAAATATAATAGAGACTACAAAAGAATATAAAAATTATTCAGGACAGTTAATTATTTCTAAAGTAAAACTACAAAATAAAAGGAAAAATATTTAAAGATTAATAATGATGGTAAAAGAGATATGAGCGGAGAAGGATTCTTAGAGAGTACAAAAGCTTTCCAACGAGAAGCTTTTGATAGATTAGATTTGCCGGAAGGTTGCAGAAGCATATTAAGAGAACCTAAGAGAGTTATAGAAGTTTCATTCCCTGTAAGAATGGACGACAATGAAGTAAGAATGTTCAAAGGTTATAGGGTTCTTCACAATGATTCCTTAGGTCCAGGAAAAGGAGGTATAAGATACCATCCTGATGTAAGTTTAGAAGAAGTAAAAGCATTAGCTGCTTTAATGACATGGAAAAATTCTCTTATGGGTTTACCATATGGAGGTGCCAAAGGAGGGGTAGTAGTTCACCCTAAATACATGAGTGAAAGTGAAATAGAAGCATTAACACGAAGTTTTACAAGAGCTATTGCACCTTTTATAGGTCCTAACACAGACATTCCTGCTCCTGATGTTTATACTAATGCAAAAATAATGGCATGGATTGCTGATGAGTATTCTAGAACTGCTGGTTCGTTTAGACCAGATGTAGTGACTGGAAAACCCCTGAACTTTTTTGGTTCTGTAGGAAGAGACATTGCCACAGCTTATGGTGCTTATATAATATTCAAGCAATTAGCAAAAAAGCATGGTTTTAATAAATCAACTACAATAGCCATACAAGGTTTCGGAAATGCAGGATATAATTTCGCTAAATTCGCTCAACAAGATGGATTTAAAGTAGTGGCAGTATCAGATTCTCGAGGAGCCATTTATAAAAAAGAAGGTCTTAATATAGAAGAAATCAAAAAATGCAAAGAGGAAGAAGGGAGTGTGTTAGAGTGTAGAGGAGTAAAAGCCATGAGTAATGAAGAAATGTTAGAATTGGATGTTGATGTATTAGTCCCAGCAGCTTTAGAAGGTCAAATCACTACGAAAAACGCAAATAATATTAAAGCGAAATATATATTGGAAATTGCTAACGGTCCTATATCCTACAGAGCAGATAAAATCCTCACAGAAAAAAACATCATTGTTTTACCAGACATCATAACAAATAGCGGTGGAGTGATAGTGAGTTACTTTGAATGGCTGCAAAATAGGATGATGGAACAGTGGAGTAAAGATAAAGTTATTAAAAAATTAGAAGAATATATGATTAGAGTATTCAAAGAGATAGATAAAAAAGTAGAGAAAGATAATATGACTTATAGGCAAGCAGCCTACTACAAAGCAGTAAAAAGAGTGGTAGATGCATTAAAATATAGAATATGAACCATTAACTTTAAATTAGTTCTTTTAAAGAAATAGATTATGCTTTTTGAAAAAGATTATGGAGAAGGGGTTATTGCCATAATTCCCCTTCATAAAAAAGCTAAAGAATTAGGAAGTTGTGAAAAGGCAGCAGAATATTATTCAAAAAAGTTTAAAGATTATGCATACGAAATAGAGAACTGCTTTCTAAAAATAAAAATTAAAGATTATGTTGAAGCATTAAAAAACTCTTCATTAATAAAAATAGATTTAGAGAATAAACCTCAAAGAGCTATATTAGATTTCTCTTCTCCTAACATAGGAAAACCATTTCACGTAGGTCATTTAAGATCCACAATTTTAGGAGAAAGCCTATCTAGATTTTATGAATTTCTAGGATCCAAAGTAATAAGATGGAATTATTTAGGGGATTGGGGCATACAATACGGAAAATTAATAGAAGCCTATAAAAAATGGGGAAATGAAAGAGAGTTAAAAACAAAAGGACTCAGATATCTCTTTGAATTGTATGTAAAAGCACATAATGAAGGTTTACAAGGTGAAGAAGAGTTTAAAAAATTAGAGAGAGGCGATAAAGAAAACAAAAAATTGTGGTTGATTTTCCGTGACATAAGCCTTAAAGAATTTAAAAAAATGTATGATCTTCTAAATATCCGTTTTGATATTTGGAAAGGGGAAAGCCATTATTATGAGTTCGGTAAAGAAGTAATCGAAGATGCTTTAAATAAAAAAGTGGGCTTCGAAGATAAAGATAAAAGTATAGTTATAGATCTTAAACCATTTGGATTACCAAACCTTGTAATTTCAAAAAGAGGAGAACGCAGTCTTTATGCTACAAGGGACTTAGCATGCTTAAAAGAGAGATGTAATCTTGCAGAAAAAATTATGTATGTAGT
Organism: Nanobdellati archaeon; assembly: GCA_026997215.1. Lineage (GTDB taxonomy): Archaea > EX4484-52 > EX4484-52 > EX4484-52 > JAADEF01 > JAADEF01. The sequence continues at coordinate 2,185 of JALWJP010000055.1, read as the reverse complement.
AGGCAACGAACAATCTCTTTACTTCAAACAAGTATTCAAGGCCGCAGAATTATTAGATTATTGTTCCTCTACTTCCTTAGAACACGTTAGTTTTGGATTATTAACATTACCTAAAGGAAAGTTTTCAACTAGAAAAGGAAATGTAATTTTTGTAGATGATCTAATTTCAACTATAAAAAAAGAAGTGACAAATGCTCTCAAATCAAAAGGTGTTGATGTAGGCGACGAAGATATAATGAAAGTTGTTGTTTCTACGTTAAGTTACGCTTTATTATCACAAGCAAGAAGAAAAGATTTTGTATTTGATGTAAAAAAATTTGTATCTTTTGAAGGAAACACTGCTATGTACCTACTTTATACTTATAAAAGAGCTAAAAATTTAATAAATGAGGTTTCTTCGCATAAAATGCCAAAGGAAATAAAGCATCCTATTTCTCGCCATATAATCGTTTTAATGCATAGATTTCCTTTTTATGTTAAAAAAGCTTACGACAACAATGATACATATTACTTAGCTCTTTATGCCTACGAATTAGCAAAAACTTATAACAAATTATACCAACAGCAAAAGTTTATAGGTACGGAATATGAGCAAGAAGGTATAGCAATAAGTTATGGATTAATAGAAAAGTTAGAGATCATATTTCACATTCTTAATTTACAAGTACCTACTAAGATATGAGGTAATAGAATGTTAAAGGTCGTAATGATTAGTTCGGAATGGAGAGGTATTGAGAGTCAAAGTTATTTTAGAAAGGTAATAGATATAGTTTCAAAACATTGGAAACCCATGCTTATTCTTGCTCCTTGTCCTGGAAAAAAAGGTCTAGTAAAGATAAAAGAAGGGGTGTGGTATTATTGCTTCCCTTCCTTTAGAAATTATCTTCTATTTGCTTTAAGTAGGCATAAAATAAAAAGTAAATTACTAGTGGCTCAAGATCCTTTTTGGTATGGAGTAATGGCTCTGCTATTAAAGCACTCATATTCTAAAGTAATAGTTGAACTCCATTCCCAGTATTTTTTTAATAAAAAATGGTTGAAGTATAGATTAAGAAATATGATTTATCATATGATAGGTAGAAAGATCCTTCAAAAAGCAGATTATATCAGAGCAGTATATTATGATAAAAAACTCTTTAACAAATACAAGAATAAAGTATTGTATGTTCCCAGTAATTACACAGATACACATATTTTTAAGCCAAAATCGCTTAATAAAGAGTATGACGTAATTTACGTAGGTAGATTACATCCTCAAAAAAATATAGAATATTTGGTTAACATACTCAAAAAATTAAAAGAAAGAGGGTATAAATGCGCAGTTATAGGTAAGGGAAATCAAAAATACAACATAATGATTAAAAAAACAGGATGTAAATATCTCGAATATGTGAAAAATCTTGCTTCTTTCTACAACAAATCCAAATTATTGATAATAGTTTCTCATGATGAAGGAGGTCCTCGTGTTGCTTATGAGGCAATAGCCTCAGGATGTTTAGTTGTAACCACTCCCACCGGTAAAATAAAGGAAGATTTAAAAAAATATCCAGAATGCGGAGAATTACTTACAGGAGAAGATATTTTAAAAGATATAATTATTATCTCACGTGTATTACAAGAACATAACAAAAGATGGTATGAGTGTTATAAAAAAATTAAAAAAGAACTAAATTTTGACAAACAAGTTAGACATTACGGTAAAGTTTACGAAGATTTGATAGATTAACAACATTATTTCCATTGTGCTCCTTATAAAAGAATCTTTTAATAACTTTCTTTAAGATAGGATACATTTTGCTTTCTTTAGGATCCTGCATTCTTAAAGTGTTTAAATGAAAAAGAGTATTAAAAGAAAGAATAAGTAAGTGGAAGTAATTTAATGTATTCTCCTCTAAAAAATACATTATTTCCTGAGTTTCTACCTCTCCTTCATCAGAGGACCATGATTTTTTATATAATATCGCTTCACCTTCTTCTCTTAAATAGTTGTATACCTCATCTCGGGGGTAATGAAAACCTAAATGAACCTTCCAAAAATCGCCAACGGCAATGGTTTTGGAATAACCAAGTTCAACTTCTTCATTTAAACTCAATGCATCCATCTTAAAAATAGCTCTAACAATACCGTTATAAAACTCTTGAATTAAAGAATTAGACTTAAATAAAGGGAAATAACAAGTATTTC
>JALWJP010000054.1 GCA_026997215.1 Nanobdellati archaeon | reverse complement strand
AAATTAACAACAGAAGAATTAATGCTTGTCCAACAATACATTGCAGAAATGGATAAACACTAAAATATTTAAATCTAATTCTAGGGCCGGTGGTCTAGTGGCTATGACGCCGCCTTGACGTGGCGGAGGTCGCCGGTTCAAATCCGGCCCGGCCCATACCATACCAAGGGGCTTCGCCCCTTCGGGAACCCCTTCCTTCTGGGAGCCATTGTCTTGCTTTTAGCAAAATGATAGTTTAAAAGTGTAAGAAATATTTTTTGCGAGCGTAAGCGAGCATTAGCGACTAAGCGAAGCGTAGCGAAGCGCATGTCGCTCCAGGGTGCAGGGAAGGATTTCCCGCTACGAGCCCGGTGGGATTTGAACCCACGACAACTCGGTCCGAAGCCGAGCACTCTACCAAGCTGAGTTACGGGCCCACACACTAATATAGAAAAGAATTATGAGTTTAAAAAATTATTTCCTTTCTTTCTTTAATATTGCCATTCTCATTAAATAACATAATCTCTATTTTATCAGGTAATCTATCAACAGGCATTGCGTAAAATCCTCTTCCTAGATCCTTTATTAAACCTACCTTTACTACATCCTTAGAACCATAAGCATAAAAGTAGTTGTTTTGAAACATTAACGTATTAATTTTCTGACCTTCTTCATCATGAACTATAACTAAAATGTTAGAAACTAAATTATCGATTTTAAAAATTATTAAAGAATCTTCTAGCACCCAATAATCCATTATTCTCACCTATTCTCTTAACCAATAACTTTAAAGAAGTTGTTGCTTTTATTAGAGCCTCAAAAGCATCATGAGGGGTATTATAAGGACTAAAATATTTGTGAACATCACCATCCGCCCAATTCTTTGTTGACATATAATAAAGATGATCGGATGTTTGCAAATACCTCCAAATCCTCATAGCTTTATCATAATGAGGTGTTCCTTTTAATAAACTCAATAACTCTCCCACTCTCTTTAGCTCTTCAAAAGCATATCTTTGCATATCATTACCCAACCACGCAGAAGGGTCTCTCTCAAGATCCGCCCATGAAACGGTATACAAATCATCCACATAAATCTCATCTAACGGCTTAAACAATTCCAAACTTTCTCTAAAAGTCCCAAACTTCAAATTCTCATACTTTTCCACTTCCTTAGGCAAATGTCTCATAAACTCAAAAATACCTGTATCTGCCCATTGATGTTCTCCAAAAGTTTCATAGTCCATAAACAAGTTTATTACTTCACCTGGCGTAGCAGCAAGCCACGATGCATATTTATCAGCAGTTAAAGGCCATTCAGAAAACCAACGAGCAGAGAATCTATAAGCAACATCATCACTAAGAGCATAATTTCTTGGAAAGATTATTAAATTAGAATCATGTGCTTTATATAAGAAATTAGGACTTCTACCTTGCATTATCCACTCTATTCCTTCTAATAACATAGCCTTGAATCCTAATTTCTCTACTGTCTTTGCAATACTATTGTTATAAAGAAGCTCTGTATTTCTAAAAGTAATAACATCTCTAACTCCAAAAAAACTCCTTAAAGCATCTAACTGCATAAAAACTTGCTCTTCAAACTCCTGTCTCTCTGTACCCATACCCCAAAAACTAGCAAGACTATGAAAATAAGTTTCTGATAAGACCTCTACATTTTTATGCTGAGCCATTTGCCTAAACAACTCTAAAGCATCTCGATTATAGCGCTCTAACTGCTCTAATAGCACACCAGTTATAGAAAAAGAGAATTTGAATTCTTTATGCTCATCTAGTAAATCTAATAATAAAGAGTTCATAGGAATATAGCATTTATTAGCAACTTTATTTAGCACTTCTTTATTTTTACCATCATCAAAAAGTTTTTTTTCTAAATCCTCTAAATCCCTCACATCTTTAACATTTAGAACATGACCGGGATAGAGCCTTCTGGGCTGATGCACCTCGAAATAAAATTGTATTAAAGGCATAAAATTGTTTGGTTTTCAACATTTTTAAAGATTACTACCTCTATTAAAATTAAAACGGAGGAGGTAACTATGGCTAAAACAGACACTGGTTTAGAAGAAAATGTGGCAGCAGCTTTAAGTTATGTATTAGGATGGATAACAGGTTTAATATTCGTGTTAGCTGAAAAGAAAAATAAATTTGTAAGATTTCATGCATGGCAATCAATAATTGTGTTTGGAACTTTAACAGCAATACATATAATAAATCTAATACTTGTTCATACTTTAGCATTCATACCTATAGTAGGAATATTAGTATCATTATTAGTTTCCTTAGTAAGTATTTTAATCTCCATAGGTGGGTTAATAGTATGGATCCTTCTCATCATAAAAGCAGCACAACATGAGAAATTCAAACTACCTTTAGCAGGCAAATATGCAGAGAAGCTTGCTTAACCCTTATTATTCTTCTTTATTTTTTTATACCAACTATTTTCACATTCTGGATTCAAACACCCTTTAATTCGAGATCTTTTATTTCTAATTTCAACCATATAAGTATCGCAAACATCACATTTCTCCTGAGTAAAAATCAGATTACCAACTTGAGGCAAAGGTAAAGTATAATTACAAGAAGGGTAATTCACGCATCCCACAAATCTTTTTTTATTTTTCGATACTTTAACTACCAGATCCGATCCACAAGAAGGGCATATACCTACAAAATTATGTTTTTTAACATCATTTTTTTCTGCTTTTAATAACTCCTCCCCTATTTCTTTTTCTTTGGGTTTTATTTTCTCAACAACCTCAATTATTTGATTTTTTGCATCATTTAATACTTTTTCAGGCAACGTCTTTCCCTTTTCTATTCCTTCTAATTCCTCTTCTAATTTCCGTGTCATTTTTTCAGATATAATCTCCGGAATATGCTCCTTCATCATTTTATAAACTTTCATACCAAGTTCTGTAACTTCTATAGACCTTTGACCTCTAATATAACCTCTTTTATACAAGTTCTCAATAACTACTGCACGTGTCGCTTTTGTTCCCAATTTCCTTTTTTCTAATTCTTTAATAATACCTGCAGGACTATAACGACTTGGAGGTTTGGTTTCCTTTTTAACTAGTTCTATTTTCTTGAGAGGCACTACCATACCTTTTTCAATGTCAGAGGGTAAGGTATCTTCTAATTTCACATAAGGAGCATAATATTTCATCCATCCTTCCTCTATAATTTTAGATCCCTCAAATGCAAATAACTCTCCTTTTACATCTAAACTAACATGCATCACTCTTTTAACAGCATAAGACGAAAAGGTAGCAAAAAATCTCTTCACAATCAAATCATAAATGGCTTTTTGCTTTTTATTTAATCCTTGAGGTATTTCTCCTGTGGGGTATATAGCAGGATGAGCCTCATCATCTTTTTTACCATTGTGAGGTTTAAGCACACCTTGAGTCTCATTTAACAAAGATAAAGCTAAAGCACCATAATCAGAAGATTTTGCAAATTTATCTAAAACCGATTTTAAAGGTAAATGAGAAGGATATTTTTGAGAAGAAGTACGAGGATAGCTAATCCACGCGTTTTCATACAAAAATTGAGCAATATCCTGAGTCTCTTTAGGACTAATCTTAAAAATTGTATAAGCCTCTGTTTGTAAATCCGTTAAACTAAAAGGGTGGGGAGGCATAATTTTTTTATCTTGTAATTTAACCTCCGAAACCACCCCTTCTTTTTCATTCTTTATTTTATTAAAAATACGAATAGCTTGATTCTCATCAAATATTCTACCTTTAACATGCCAGGCTTCTATTCCTCCTTCAGTTAATAACCTTATTTTCCAATAAGGTACAGGTGTAAAGCGCTTTATTTCTTCCTCTCTCTCCGCTAGAATAGCTAAAGCAGGACCCTGAACCCTACCAATACTCATTACTTTAAACTTCCCTGCTGCTTTCATAGCAAACATAAGACTTCTACTCAAATTAATTCCAAAATAAAAATCAACAATATGGCGGGTTTCACCTGCTTTAGCTACATTTTCCAATAAATTATCAAGAGGTGAAAGATATGCCTGTTTAAGTTCTCCAATAGTCATAGTAGAGAATTTCATTCTTTTAGCAGACGTAGTATTTAAAATAAACCGTAAAATATTATAAGCAATGGTCTCCCCTTCTATATCAAAATCTGTGGCAATTATTATATTATCTACACCCTTCCCCAAGGATTTAATAACTTTCAAATAATCTTTTACATAATAGGCTTTTTTTTCTACTTCGTATAAAGGTCTCCACTCTACATCAAATACAGGGTAATTAAAGCCTGCATTCTTTTGTTTTAATCCGAACATATGACCCACTGCTGAAACAACATAAATTTCTTTTTCCTGAGTAGAGATCTTATGATATGAAACTTTCCCCATTTTAAGGGTTTGAAGAGAAGCAGAATCATACGCATTCTTTAAAGCAAAGGCTATTTTCCTAGCAGCAGAAGGTTTCTCTGCAATAACCAATTCCTTTTCCATGATCTCTAATCCTCTAATAACTCTTCCTTTATCAAATAATAAGTACCTTTAATAAAACTTAATATCATTATACCTGTAAAATAGGTTTTTAAAAAATTAAAATCTCTTAATAACACTGTTAATCCTGTAAAGAAATCAACATAACAATAAAAATCCTTATAATCTTCTTCAACAAAAAAATCCAATAGCAAACATACACCCCCTTTAATAAGTAAAAACCATAAAAGGATTATAATAAGAGGAAACTCTAAACCCCATATAAAATAAATCAAAGTAACCAAAATATTAACAATAGAAGTAAACACTATCATTATTTCACCAAATACCAAATAAGTTTGTCTCCTGCAATTAAGGTTAGCAAAGCAGCAAGTAAAAATGATGGAGCATATCTAACCATATCTTTAACCTCTACTTTATAGTTTTCACCATAAGATTTAATAAGTTTCTTAATATCTGCTTTAGTAATGGCATCCAATAATTTACCTTTAAAATGAGCTTTTTCAAAATCGCCCATAACTGTATCTCCTTCTTTCACATCTTTTAAAGGTTTGTGAATGGTAAAAAGATAGGTATCTGCAGTTTTAGCAAAAAAGTAAAGAAAATACATTAATGCATAAGCTATGCTCCATAAACCAAAAATAAATGTTTCTTTAATTCCGTAAAAAAAATAAAGAAATAGATAAGAAATTAAAAAAGCAGATTCTCCTGCGAATAAAAATAACCAATATCTTTTCATTTGATAAAATAAGTTTTTATAAAAAGATGGTTTTTTCAAAGAATAAATTAAAGTATAAGCTAAAGAATAAACCACACCTACAAAAGACAAGTTAATAAAAAATACAAACCAAAAATAAGTATAAGTAGGATAATGTAAAGACACAAGGTCTAATTTAGGAAAAGAAAAAATAGTTGCTGCCAAAACTAAAGCATCTCCTTCCCCCCATTGTCCTAAATAATATAATGCATAACCTATAAGTAAAAAAATTATTCCTCCAATAAACGCATACATTAAAGGCTCGCAGTTATGATAAAGAGAACAAAATAACAAATAAAGCAGAAAAGCTACAATACTCATAGATAAAGGATATTTATCGCTAATTAAAGAAGTCTTTAAATCTTCATATGCTATTATCCCTAAAAATACTAATAAATTTACAACAAACAAATATTCAAATATCATAGCCATGCTCCTCTTTCATTCTTTTTCTTAATGACTTTAAAGTACCACTCACTAAAAATATCCTTTTATTGACTAACATACATACTACTCTAAACCTTTCAACATATTGAGGTTTTACTCGGTAAACTTCTATATCTTCCGATTCCTTGATCTTCTTTAAATTTGAATCTGCAAAATTCCTCAAACCATACCACTTTTTAAAAATTTTAACTACGTCTTTCTTACTTTTTTCAACAGCCACATATCTCTTTTTATCTCTCATACTGGGCTTAAGCATTTTCTCCCTCTATATAAATTCCTGGAGCAATTCTTTCACTTCTTAACTTTACTTTTTTAAGCAACCATTCAACATTATCACTAATAGATTTAAGACTTTTTTCTACGTCCTCGTCCATTAACTAATAAAATGCAGCCAAA
>JALWJP010000053.1 GCA_026997215.1 Nanobdellati archaeon | reverse complement strand
TAAAACCCCCTTTAACATTACAAGATAAAAAAACAATTAGATATTTAAAAAGAGTAATAGAAGATAAAATAGATGTAGATTTCTCAAAGCTGGACACTCAAAAAGCAAAGGATTATATAGCTAAAATAATAAATGATATCATATTAGAGTTTGGACTAAAAACAGATCCAAGCAAAATAGATATCTATAGATATTATATCGAACGGGACTTCTTAGGTTTAGGAAAAATAGAGCCTTTATTAAGAGATAATAATCTCGAAGATATAAGTTGTGATGGTATAGGCATACCTGTATTCGTTTTTCATAGAGACTCTAAGATAGGATCAATCCAAACAAATGTAGTATTCGAGAACAAAACAGAATTGGATAATTTCATAATAAGACTAGCTCAAAAATGCAATAAAAATGTCTCCGTCGCCGAACCAATTGTAGAAGGTGCGTTGCCTGATGGTTCTAGAGTGCATGCGGTGTTAGGTACAGATATTGCACGTAAAGGATCTAATTTTACCATTAGAAAATTCTCTAAAGAACCCTTAACTCCTATAAAACTTATGAAATATGGAACCATAGATGCCAAAATACTTGCTTACTTCTGGCTTATGATCGAAAATAAACTATCTGTGCTCGTATCAGGACCAACAGCAGCAGGTAAAACTTCTTTATTGAATGCTATCTCATTATTTATAAGACCAGATGCTAAAGTGGTATCTATAGAGGATACTCCTGAATTAAGATTACCTCATGAACACTGGGTTCCAGAAGTAGAAAGGCCGGGATTTGGAAGATATAGAGGAGAAAAGAAAACAGGAGAAGTAAACATGTTTGATCTATTAAAAGGAGCACTAAGGCAAAGACCTGATTACATTATTGTAGGAGAAGTAAGAGGTAAAGAAGCTTATGTATTATTCCAAGGAATGGCAACAGGACATGCCGGATTAGCAACGATTCATGCTGATACTATAGATAAAGTTATTGATAGATTAATAACCCCTCCTATTAATTTACCCGCATCGTTATTAGAAACATTAGATATTGTAGTTTTCGTAAAAGGATTCAGGTATAAAAACAGATTCACTAGAAGAATAACTAATGTAGTTGAAATAGAAGGATATAACATAAAAGAGGAAGAGGTTAAAACAAGAACTGTATTTTCATGGTCTTCTGAAAAAGATGAGTTCAAACCTTTGAAACCTTCTCTGAAATTAAAAAAGATTTCTGACCTTACAGGAATGTCTAAACAAGAACTCATTCAAGAGATAGTGAATAGAGTAAAGGTATTAAATTGGATGTATGAAAATGATATAACAGATTTCAAAAGAGTAGGAGAAATAATAAAATTATATTATTACAATAAAGAAGGGCTCTTAGAATTTATTAACGAATATTCAGCCTCGTGATCATAATGGTATCTTCATTTGAGAAATATGCTCCTATTGCTTATAAATACGTAGGTAAAATTACAGACATCTCCTTTTTTAAAGCGCTCTTTATACCTATAAGCCCAGATATTAAAAAAGTTGGTATTCATGTTACAATAGAAGAATATGCTGCACTAACCGTGTTTACTTCTGCATTAGTCTATTTCTTCACAACCATACCTTTAACTTTTATATTTGCATTAGTATTTAATAGTTTAATTGCAGGCATGATATTGGGCAATCTAGGAGGCATAAGTCTGGCTTTAGTAACTTTTTTTATATTTTATCTTTATCCTAAAAACACCATCATGGCTAAAAAGAAAAAGATAGATGCAAGTTTACCTTTTGCAACTTATTATTTAATCACTATAGCGGAAAGTGGAGCCACTATGCTTGATTTATTTAAAATATTAGCTAACATGACAGAATACAAGAGTTTAGCGGAAGAAGCAAAACGTATCGTTTTTGAAGTAGAAAATCTAGGTTATAATATTGCCGATGCTTTAAAAAACGCAAGTGATAGAACTGCTTCTGAAAGTTTCAAATACCTCCTATGGGGTATAAGAAATACGATGATAGTAGGAGGTGATTTAATCACTTACCTAAGAGAAAAGTCAAATATTTTCCTGCAAGAATATAAAAGAAATCTTGTGAAATTTAGTCAACAACTTAATCTAATGGTAGAAATATATATTACATTAATGCTCGTAGGTGTTATCTTTTTCATCATCCTTACCTTAGTCATAGGAATGATGATGCAATCTATAATAATACCTTTCATCCAATTATTTGTAGTATTTATAATTCTACCATTAGCAACTTTTGGGTTTATCATATTATTTAAAACAATGAGTTTAGAGGGATAATGTGGATCCTAATAAGAAGAAAACGATAGAGTACGCTTCCTTTGCAATAGGAATAATCATAATATTAGGTAGTTACATACTGGCTTTAAAGACAGAAGGGTCTATGGCTCCTATAACCACATCTTTCTTAATATTAGGAGTGTTTGTTTCATTCATCACTTACGCATTATTAGAATATTATGATTATGCGAGAGTAAAAAAAGCAGAAGAAACGTTTCCAAGATTCTTAAGAGATTATGCTGAAGCTATTAACAGCGGTATGAATTTTAGTCAAGCATTTGATCTTGTTTTAAAAAATGATTATGGTGCTTTAAATGAATATCTCAAAAGAGCTAAAAATAGAATGAGTTTAAACATACCTTTTCCAAGAGTTATTCAATTACTTCAACAAGAATTAAAGAAAAGCAACATGATAAAAAACGCCTTAGGAATCATCATAAATTCTTATTACTCTGGTGGAGATGTAGCCATGACTATGATGGATTTATCTGAAACCGTGTTAAACCTCAAAGAAATATATGAAGAAAAAAAATCCATACTTCATCAACAAGTTATTATAATGTATGCTATATTCTTCATATTTCTTCTTATAATACTTGTCCTATATTATGTATTTAAACCTATAGCAACTATGGAAGGAGGAGAAATAGGAATGGAAGGTATGGCGATAAGTTTGCAAGCAACAAATTATTGTGATAAAAGCCTTTATCCTCAAATTTATCCTATTTGCACTATAGGATACATATTTGGATACAGTATGACAGATAATCTTACTTATTTCAAAATTCTTTTATTTTTCACTGCAATTGTTCAAGCAGTTTCTATAGGTTTAATAGTGGGTGTAATTTACGATAATGATATAAAAGCAGGTTTCAAGCATTCCGCTATTTTATTAACAGTAACTCTGTTAATTTTCGCTTTAGCATTATAGAGGTGACAAAAATGTATGGAGGATACAACTACTTGGATTTAAAGTATGTGCCAAGAAAAACAGATTTTAAAGTATTGGTGTGGCTAAAAGGTAAAAAAAGATTTGAAGAATTAGCAGAAGGTGTTGCAGCAGAAAGTTCTGTTGGTACGTGGACTAAAATTCATACCATGAATAAAAAAGTATTCTCAGATTATAGAGCTAGAATATATAAGATAAAAAAAGTTAGCGATTATGCTGGTTTTGCTTATTTAGCATATCCTTATGAGCATTTTGATGAGCGAAATCTCTTACAGTTTTTTGCATCTGTTTTTGGAAACGTGTATGGTTTAAAAGAATTAGAGGAACTTTACATGATAGATCTTTACATTCCTGCTAAATATCAAAGATTATTTGATGGACCTGCATTTGGAATAAAAGGCATAAGAAAAATGGTTAATACATTGAAAAGTAAAAGGCCTCACGTAGGAACCATAATTAAACCAAAAGTAGGCTTAGCACCTAAGGAATTTGCTAAAATCGCTTACGATGCTTGGTCTAATGGACTGGATCTTGTAAAGGATGACGAAAATCTTGTAAATCAAAGGTTTTGCCCATGGAAAGAAAGGTTTGAATTAACAAATCAATTAAGAGATAAAGCAGAAACAAAAACAGGGGAACCTAAAGTTTATGCAACAAATATTACAGATATGGACATTAATGTGATGTATGAACGCATAGATACAGTATATGAAGGAGGTAATAAACTTGTAATGTTGGACGTATTCATTTTAGGAATGGCTTTGACAAAAAAAATTGTGGATTATGCTCATAAAAAAGGATTAGCAGTTCATGCACATAGAGCAGGGTATGCTGCTATGCATAGAGGCAAATACGGCTATGATTTTAGAATACTTGCCAAGATATATAGGCTTTTAGGTGTGGATCAGTTACATGTAGGTACAGGAGTAGGTAAAATGGAAGGTTCTCCCCTTTATATCAAAAAATTACATGAAATATTAACATCTAAAGTAAATGGCATAGATTACTTAGGATTTTTTGAACAAGAATGGGATAAAGACATAAAAGAAGTATTTCCTGTGGCATCAGGAGGATTAGATGCAGGAAAAGTAGAGGGAATAGTAGAGATCCACGGCAATGATGTAATAATTCAAGCTGGTGGCGGTGTGCACGGACATCCTAAAGGCTCAAAAGCAGGAGCTAAATCCATGAGAGATGCAGCGGAAGCAATGAGTAAAAAAGTATCTCTAAAAGAATATGCAAAAAAATCAAAAGAATTGGCTATAGCACTTAAACATTTCGGTTACATACCTAAAGAAGAAATAAGAAAAGAAATAAAAAAGGAGTTAAATGCAAAAGATATGCTTGAAAGAATGGTGTTTTCTCAAGGATTAGATGCGCTTATGGCTTTAAGAGATTGATTGAACTTACTACATCCCTTTATTTCGTAGCCATCTAAAATTCTACTCGCTTTTCTCTTCATTTGCTGATATAACTCCCATAAACCCTCTTCCTTTAACTCAAATAATATTTTAATCTTAAGATTATTGAACTCCTCTATTTTTTTTCCGTAAAGTCTTAAAACACTTTCCATTTTTCTTATAAGATCATAAACGTAAGATATTGTTGTATCTAACTCTACCCAATTAGAAGGATTTATCTCAGATGGTAATCGCTTCACATATCTTGTAGTTAGTTGCGTTAACATTTGTTTTAATCTTTGTTCATCACCTTCTTTTAAATCTTTAGCATATCTTCCGGCACCATAGAATTTCAATGCATATTCTTCAATAAATGGATAAGCCGCTCTTATTAATTTCACATATTCTTTTTCTACATAGTGCCTTAAAGGCATTCCGTTTCCTTTTACATATTTTAAAGCTGCGCTATAAGCAGCAACAAGTAATGCTATACTAAAGAATTCTCTTTCTTCCTCGCTTATAAAAGGATGCCATTGACCTACAACTCCATTGATCCTGTGATTCAATTGAAAATACGGATTATTTTCCTCCTCTCCTAGCATTTTAGTCCATATTTCTTCCCACATATTCGTCGGTTCAAACAAGGATCTTTCGCTTAAGTACTCTTTAAAAGACGATTCATCAGCAAATCTGACATCATAATGTGCTTCAAAAGCTTCTTTAAATCCATAGCTATCTCTCATGGCTTCTCTTTGAGTCTTTGTTGAATCCCCTACCATTATATTTGCTGCCAAAGAGTATATCCAAACATCAAAAGAAACTCTATGTTTTCCACCGTTAGTAAGAAAATACAAAGACCCTAAAACTTGATTTAAAGTTCTCACTCTTTCATAAAATTCGTCTAATTTTCTTTCTATAAACCTTCTATAACCTCCTAAAGGATTAATAAACTCTATATATTCCTCCATATACATCCCCGGACAGGCAGGCGTTAATAACTTTTATTATTGTACTTTACCCTTATATATAATTTTCGTTAAATTTAAATAATCTTGTTCCAAAGAATTAGAAATATTTTACTCAACAGCCTAACAGCGAATAAATAAAAAGATATTAGACTATAATAAATAAAAAAAGATATTAAAGGGTAAAAAGTTATAAGAATATCTCTGTATTCGTAAAGTTCATCGATTTTTGCAAGATCTTCATTATAAGATAAAGAAGAAGTTAGATTACTCAATGCCTTATTAACCACAGCCATACATGTTTGTTTTTGAGATATATTTGAGGATAATATATGATATTGAAGGTAGTTATTGATGTTACCTAACATAATAGCATAGTTCTTATTAATTTCTTCTCGTAACTTATCATATGCCTCATCTTTACCTTTGCTAAGATCCAGTCCTGTTGTTGATTTTATAAAATCATCAACATAACTGCTAACGGGTTGGTGAATAGAGGCATAAGTTAAAAGAATTGCTAAATACAAAGAAATAATTGTAAAAACAATAGATAATAATTG
>JALWJP010000052.1 GCA_026997215.1 Nanobdellati archaeon | reverse complement strand
CGGAAAGTTTGAAATCAGCAAACCCGCCGAAACCTTACCAGCTCCCGAACCGGACATAAAAATAGAATATGATAGGAGGAAATAGTTGAAATTTTAGCTGAAAAGTTAATGAATTGGTTATGACTTTCAGGCTTTCGTTAAGCAACCAATGGGTAGTCTTTGTAAATTTCTGCCACTTGCCTAAAGATAAGTTCAATAATTTTGTCATCTTTTTTGAACTTGTGTTTCCTTAAGATTCTTTTTATTATACTTCTTACTTTTGCTTTGGATTGTTCACTTCTGTACCAATCTACAGTAAGTTCTGACTTTATTCTTTGTGTTAGTTCTTTAACAATCTTGATGACTTTTTCATCATATTTACAGTCAGAAGAGGAAGCTAAAATGTCGTAGAAAGCTTCTTCTTCTTCTGTTAGCCCAAGTTTTTCTCTGCAACTTTGAATGTTTTTCAGCTCTTCAGCTAAAGTCTTGAGTTGACAAATAACATCTTCGTAGGTCAGTATTCTGTTGTTATATTGTTGTATAATTTTTTCTATTCTTTCCTGGAAGGACTTTCTTTTAGCTCTGTTCTTTTTTAGTTTAACTTTTATTTCATCTTCTAATAGCTTCTCAAAGACTTTAACTCTTGTGTTTTTATTAGAAATTCTGTCAAGATATTTTAAAAAATCAGGGTCAAATATGGATATTTCCTCGTCAGGTTTATCTATTCCGAAAATATTCTTTACCTTTGAAGCTTTTATAGCTCTATCTACTAAATTCTTAATCGCTTCTTCTACTTTCTCGGAGACATCAACTACTCTGCTGGAAGTGTATCTTCTTAACATTCTTGCAATATTTTGGAAGAACTCCACGTCATCTCTTATTTCTATAACTTCATTTGTTGTGCTTACAAGAGCGTAAGCTTTAGTTAGTGCTGAAACCTGTTTCAGGAATTCTCTTAATTCTTCTTGATTCTGTGTCAACTTATTGTAGCTCTCTGAAAAAAGTCTTGCTTGTTCTACATTACTTTTTGACTTCCAGTCTTTATAATTAATTCCTCTTAGGTAAGAACGAACAATATCGTACTTTTCAAACATTATCTTTATTGCTTCGTCTATGGGAATAATTGACTCTTCAACGATATCTTTTGTATAAACCGAAAGAGATTTCCTTAAGTCATCTGTAATTCCTATGTAATCTATTATTAATCCACCTTCTTTCCCTGGGTAAACTCTATTTACTCTTGCTATAGCTTGAAGTAAAGTATGGTTTTTCATTGGTTTATCTATGTACATAGTAGAAACAACAGGAGCGTCAAAGCCGGTTAACCACATATCAACAACAATAACTATCTTTAGTGGATCTTTTGGGTTTTTAAATCTTTCTGCTAATTCTTTAAGCTCTTGCTTACTCCTTATGTGTTCCCAGAATTCCTGCGGGTCGTGACTCTTGCTTCCAGACATTACAACTGCTATTTCAGGACAGTTCTTTTGTTGCTTCATATAGTTGTACATCTCAACTGCAGCTGCTCTGCTTATACAAACAACCATTGCTTTTGTATCAAGTTCTAGGGAGTTAAAATGGTTAACAATATCTTCTGCTATTTTCTTCATTCTATCGGGATTTCTAACGAGAATTTCAAGTGTTGAGAACTTCTTTTTAAGCTTTTCTTTCTGGGTTTCCTCAATATCTTTTGTAATGTCTTCAAATTCAAGGTCTAAAAAATGTTCTGAAAGGTGGAGTTCAGCAAATCTTGATTCATAAAATATTGGAACTACAGCCCCATCTTCCGTTGCTTGTTTCATTGTGTAGATTCCAGCATAGTCTCCAAAAGTTGCAGTAGTGGATCTATCGTCAGTCTCTATTGGAGTTCCTGTAAAACCAATAAACATTGCATTAGGTAAAGCTTTTCTTACATTCTGAGCAAGGGTCTTGTACTGTGAACGGTGAGCTTCATCTGCTATTACAATGACATTTTCTCTTTCTGATATAACGGGAAATTCTTTACCCTTTGTTTTTTCTTCTTCTGTTAACTGAAATTTTTGAATAGTTGTGAAAATAATCCCACCTGAATTTTTGTTTAGCTTTTCTCTGAGGTCTTTTACGCTATCTGCTACTTCTACGTAATCCTTAAGTTCTGTTTTTAGAAAAGTTTTTGACAATTGATCATCAAGATCTGTTCTATCTGTTAAAATTACTATGGTTGGATTTTTTAATTCTTCTAACTTTATAGCTTTTCTTACATAGAAAACCATTGATAGTGATTTTCCTGAACCTTGGGTATGCCAGAAAGTTCCTATTCTCTTGTCATGTGAATTTAAAGCTTTTAAGGTGTTCGCGATTGCTTTTCTTACATCATAAAACTGATGATACATCGCTATCTTCTTTATCACAGTCTTTTTATCTACTTCAAAGACAACAAAGTCCTTTATGTATTCTAAAATCCTGTTCTTATTAAAAAGACCCTTTATTAGAACCTCTAAGGATGGAATTTTTCCTTCTTCGTAATCGTATTTATCTTTTATTCCTCTCCATTTGAAGAATCTGTTGTAAGGAGCTGTTAAGCTACCTACTTTCGTTTCAACTAAATTACTTATTGCTAAAATTTCGTTGTAGTAGAAAATTTGAGGAGAAAGTTCTTTATAATTTTGTAGCTGATTATATGCACTCTTTACTGATTTTAACGCACTTTTAAGCTCAAACAGTGCAATTGGTAGTCCGTTTATAAAAAGGACAACGTCAAACCTAACGCCATCTTTATTCTCTTCTTTAACTGCAAATTGATTAACAGCTAAAAAGGAGTTATTTTCTGGATTTTCAAAATCTATCAGCTTTACTATGTCCGATTTTAAGTTTCCTTTGCTGTCTCTATACTCAATACTTACACCATTTACCAAAAGTCTATGGAAGTGAAAGTTGGTATGTGCTAAGTCGGGATAAACTATCGTAAATAGTTTTTTGTAGACTTCTTCTAACGCTTCTTCTGGAACATGAGGATTAATCCTTTTCAAACTCTCTAACAATCTTCTTTTGAGTATAACGTCAGAAAAGGAATCTCTTTCACCTTTTTCCGGTATAAGCTCGCTACCGTGCAGATATTCCCATCCTTCTTCCTTTAACCATTCCAAAGCTGGTTGTTCAACAAGGTTATTTTCGCTTAAAACACTCATCTTTCTACACCTTAACTCTAATTTCTCCTGTTATTAGTTTAGGTAGTAGAGTATCCCTAAGTTGGGTTAGTGTTTGAATTTTTTGGTTATTTGTAATTATTTTATCTATCATGGGAGATAAGATTCTGTCCAATTTTTTGAGTTCTTTATGTGAAGGTACTTTGACCAGTGTTTTTGATAAATCTTTTCTTTTTATGTGTCCCATTGTAGTTGCTTTACTTTTGGCAATAGCAATAAAGTGTTTTAAGTAGTGTTTTGTCCAGAAATAGTAAAACCACTTTGGATATTCCTTTGAGAA
Organism: Nanobdellati archaeon; assembly: GCA_026997215.1. GTDB lineage: Archaea > EX4484-52 > EX4484-52 > EX4484-52 > JAADEF01 > JAADEF01. The sequence goes on along the minus strand of JALWJP010000052.1, from coordinate 2,595 downwards.
TACCTTGAATAAGTGTTGATTCAGAAAGCATTTTCCTCCATTCCAGATCTTAACCATTAAAGTTCCTGACCATGAAAAAACGATATCCCCATTTTGAACTATATACTTGGAAGGGATTTCAGAACTTGCCCAATCTGAATTTTTATCAAATCCATTTTGAAGCTCTTTTATTTTGAGAACAGGTAGCTTTTCTTTATTATTTTTAGGAGGATATTTTTGACAAGGTAAACCATTTAAGAAAACAGCTATTCTATCTAAAGGTCTTCTATCCCAATTTTCGTTGTTCTTTTTGATAATCCATTCCTTAAATATTGTTTCAGCTATTTCTTCAAGGGTTTTATTTTGTTCCATTAGATTTTCTATCTGGTCGTCTATACTTCCGAGTATTTCTGCGATTTTTTGTTGTTCAGGTAGAGGAGGATAGGGAACATTTATACTTTCAAGAGCTTGAGCGGAAACTCTTTGTCTTCCGGAAGTTCCAAACATTTTTTTCTTTGCAATTTCCCTAAAAGTATTCCATCTACTTAAATAATACAAAAACAGACCATTGCTAACTCCCTTTTTCTGTCTTATTACGATAAATTCTGTCGAACCGATACCAACTTCATCTTGAGGAAAATCCTTTACAAATGCTGTCTTTCCATTTTCTAAACAGGGAGTAATTCTTGCAAATAAAACATCACCTTTTCTAAATTTTGATCCTGAACCTTTGTATTCCTTGTACAAAACTCTTTTAGGAAGACGATTATTTTCTGAAACAGAAGCCATATCTATATAGGGATATACCTTCCCTTTGTGTAAACTCTCTCTTGGATTTAAATCTGCAATTTCTCCTAACTTTTTAACTTCCCACCCTTCAGGAACCTTCATCTCTTCACTCAACCTTAAACCCCAGCTCTGCTAAGTTTTGTTTAATCTTCTCCTCAAGTTCTCTTGATCTTCTAAACTGTTCTGCTAACTGTTTTGTTAATCTTTCCATCTTCTCTTCAAAAGGTTCGCTGTCTTCTTCTATGTCTTTAACTCCTACATAGCGTCCCGGTGTTAAGATGTAGTCATTTTCCCTTATTTCTTCAATAGTAGCTACTTTGCAGAAACCTTTTTCGTCCTTATACTCTGGATAACCTTTTTCTCCTCTATAGCTTCTGTATGTAGAAGCTATCTTCTCAATGTGTTCGTCAGTAAGTTCGTTTAAGTTCCTTGAAACAGCTTTGTAAAGTTCTCTTGCATCTATGAATAAAACTTCTCCTTTACGGTTTCTAAATCTTGGGTCTGCTTTATCCTTAGCCAATATCCAGATACAAGCAGGAATTTGTGTTGTGTAAAAAAGCTTAGGAGGAAGCGCTATTATGCAGTCAACAAGGTCATCTTCTATGATAGCTTTTCTTATTTCTCCTTCTTTTCCACCAGCAGAAAGCGAACCGTTAGCCATGACAGTTGCACATATACCTTTATCTGATAGATGATAAATAAAGTGCTGAATCCACAGGAAGTTAGCATTTCCACTTTTTGGTTTGTTGGGGTCTCTTGGAACTACTCCATACTTAAATCTTACATCTCCTTCTAATTCTGAGGAGTTGTAATTGTTGTAGTTAAAAGGTGGGTTTGTAATTATGTAGTCAGCTTTTAGGGTTTTATGTAGGTCGTTAGATAATGTGTCTCCTTGCTTTATGTTATCTATCGGTAAACCGTGAATAGCAAGATTCATTTTGCATATTCTAACTGTAGCTGGATTAAGTTCCTGTCCGTAAATACTAAGAGGTTTTCCTCTGTGCTCTTTTACAAACTTTGCACTTTGAACGAACATTCCACCACTTCCACACGCTGGGTCGTAAACTCTTCCCTCTAAAGGTTCTATTAGCTCTACCATTAGCTTAACAACGCACTGAGGAGTAAAGAATTCCCCGCCTTTCTGTCCAAGCTTTTGGGAAAACTGACGCATAAAGTAGCTGTAGATTGTTCCAAAAACGTCTCCTATGCTTTTGTTTTTGTTTTCTATGTGATCCTCGTAGTTAATGTTATTAAAGATATTTAAAAGCTGCCCGAGTTTCTCAGGTGGAATTTGAGACCTTACGTACTCTTTAGGAAGAACACCTTTTAAAGTAGGGTTTTCTTTTTCTATAGCAATCATAGCTTCATCTAAAAGCTTAGGTATTTCAGGTTGAGTGGCTCTTTCTATTAAATAGCTCCACCTTGCCTTTTCGGGTATGTAGTAAACACCTACAGCCCTGTACTCATCCTTGTCGTTTAAGATTTCTTCCCTTTCCTCTTCTGTTTCACAGTAGAGTTCACTGTTTGGATTTTTAGTTTCTTCAAGGAGTTCTTTTCTTCTTTTCTCAAAAGCATCAGAGAGATATTTCAGAAAAACGATTCCTAAAACGATGTCTTTGTATTTAGCAGGGTCAATTGTACCCCATAGAGCAGTTGCGCTGCTCCAAAGTTTTTTTTCTAAATCTTTAAGTTTTTCTGTCATTTTATACCCCGCATTAACTAAAGCCTGATTATTAAATATGTAGGAGAGTAAGTAAATCTGGCAACTTTTTGTTGTATTTGAATGTTTGGATAGGAGTAAGAGGGATTTGGGTGTGGTGTAGTTGT
>JALWJP010000051.1 GCA_026997215.1 Nanobdellati archaeon | reverse complement strand
ATCTAACCTTTTTTATAGAATATTTATCACATAAAAAACCTAATGAAACAGTAATCTTAACAATCAATAATAAAGCATACAAAGTAAAGTTATCAGAACATCCGGAAAATAAATCAAAAGGATTTATAGGTATAGGAAATATTGTTGCTAATTATGATTTTAAACCAGGAATTAAAAATAACTTATTTATTTACATTCCTTTAATCCTGCTTCTTTATATCATAGATTTATTTAAATGGGTATTTTTACTTAATATAGGTATAGGCATTGCTAATCTTCTTCCTCTTTATCCTTTTGATGGAGGTTTGATGTATAAAGAGTTTTTTAAGAGCGAGAAGGTTTTTAAGATATTTAATATATTCGTTTTATTCTTGCTTTTATTTTCGTTATTTGGAAAATACATAATAATATAAAGGAGTTAAAGAAGTATAAAATATATGCTTAAACGTCATTTTAATTTGATGGAAATCACCACTTTTACCATAAACTCCATATTAGGATTAGGAGTGTTTTATCTACTATTAGATGTCCAGAATACATATCCTATTGGTTCTTATGTGCTTATATCTCTTGTCCTTATTTATTTAATGGATTTAGTAATAGGTTATATTTACGGAATGTTAGGCACAGCATATAGCAAATCAGCTGGAGAATACGCATTTATAAGTAGAATGATACATCCTTTTATAGGGTTTGTATTAGGGTGGGCAATTACTTTTAATCTTGTTGCTCGTGCGTCTTTTTATTTAAGAGTACTTTCCAAAATAATAATAAATAAATTTGATTGGTTACCTCAACACGTACAATCATTTGAAGTAGGTTTAGTTCTCATAATGATTTTTTTGCTAATTCTCATGGCCAATACACGTTTATTAATTAAACTTCAAAGTGCTACCTTCTTTATAACTCTTCTTTTCTTTTTAGCATCCATAATTTTCATGCTATATAACTTTGATATTAATATATTAATAAGCAACTTACGTCCGGCTTCATGGAAAGAAATATTATTAGTTGCTACTGTTTTATTCTCTATGTATCAGGGGTTTGAAACTGTGACATATGTAGGCGGGGAAATAAAAAATCCTAAAAGAAACATACCTCTTGCAATATTTATCGCATTAACTACCATCTTTTTAATATATTTGATTTTTGCAATATTAATTTATGGTTCTTTCCCACTAAACGATATATCTCAAGCAAAAGAACTTTTTAATTTAATACCTATTAATATAGCAAATTTTCTTATTAGCGGATTGCTAATTTTACTCATTATAAAAATACCTTTAGGTATTTATGCCACCTCACGATTCTTTTATGCTTGGGGAAAAGATAAAGTATTGCCAGAAATATTTGCTTCATTAGATAAAAGCAAAACCCTTCCTTGGTTTTCTATAACGTTCATAGGTTTGATGTTAGCAACTATTTATTTACTTAACCTACCATTAATTAGTTTAGCTACTTTAGCAGCTTTTACCACTTCTATAACATACATGCTTATGAGTTTAGCAGCCCTCTCATTAAAATTTAAAAGAAAACACTTATATGCTAGGAGTTCTTTAAGATTTAAATACGACATAGTTATTATATTGCTCGCTCTAGTAATCTCTTCCCTTATCATATATAATGCGGTATTTGTTGATGTTAAAACATTGTTCTTAGCCATTACATGGATGAGTATAGGCATAGCAATATACATATTAAGAAGGGAAACTCATAACCTCATAAAAGAAGTGGAAAAAGAAATGAATATGATTAGAGACAAACTTTATTCCCATACGCCAGCCAACTTACAAGAACAATAAGGACATTTACCTTTATTATCTAAATAACTTTCAACTAAATAGCCTTCTCTTTTGATCACTATGTTACGGCAACAAGGGCAATAAGTATGTTCTTTTTCATGACCCACAACATTACCTATATAAACATACTTTAATCCTGCTTTTTCTCCTATGTTTATTGCTTGTTCTAAGGTAGAAATAGGTGTGGGTTCTACATCTTGCATAAGGTAATCTGGATGAAATCTACTCACATGCCAAGGAATGTCTTCACTTATACCTGCAATGAAAGCAGTAAGATCCTCAAGCTCTTGCTTATTATCATTCTTTCCTGGAATTAATAAAGTGGTAATCTCAATCCATTTTCCTTTTTTATGTAAGGTTTCAATAGTCTCTAAAACATTTTCAAGTTTTGCTCCCACTATATTGATATAAAATTCGTCTGTAAAACCTTTTAGATCAATATTATAAGCATCAATCTCTTCTAAATACTCTATAGTTTCATTAGATTCATAACCACTAGACACCATGACATTTTTTAAACCTTGTTTTTTTGCTTCTTTAGCTATATCCTTAACAAACTCTGCCCATATAGTGGGCTCATTATAAGTATAAGCAATTGTTTTAGCACCGAGATGCTTTGCTTTTTTAACTACCTCCTCTGCATCTATTTCTATACTATAAGTTCTCAAAAAGTTTAATGCTTTAGATGCGTCAAAATTAGATACTTTTTTTATGACCTGACTAAGTTGCCAGTTCTGGCAGAAAAGGCAACGAAAGTTACATCCAAAAGTACCTAAGGAATAAGCTGTGGTAGAAGGTAAAAAATGATAAAAAGGTTTTTTCTCTATAGGATCAAGGTGTTCTGCTGCTATTAATCCATGAGTTAAAAGAACAAGATGGTTATCTATGTTAGCTCTTACATGGCATATTCCTGTTTTACCTTCTTTAATTATACAATAATGTTTGCATGCCAAGCATTTAACTCCATAAGATGTTTTTTTATACAAATCAGCTTTTTTCATTCTAAGCACCTTAAAAAAGCACCTACAATAATTAATATTAATAAACGGGAATTTAAATTCATTTTGATTTCAAGTAAAAAATTTTTGAAAAATTTTCCTTATATCACATAAAGTATGAAAAAAGAATATATTATAGCCTTCTAAGAGAAAATTAATCTTAGTGATAATAGTCTACTAACAGAACTATATGTTCCCAAGGGGCGAAGCCCCTGGGTGTGGGCCGGCCCTAATGCCAAGGTATTTTTAATATTTTTACTTATAATTCTTACTATTTCTACGTAAATTTTTAAATTTTTAGGGAATAATATATAATTATGTCGGTAATATCAGAACTTTTACATCTTAATATTCATTGGGAGGGAAAAAGCCATGATAGAAAGGAGAGGGAGATAAAATTTAAGTTTGTAGAGGAAAAAATACATGTTATTTTAGGACCTCGAAGGGCAGGTAAAACCCATTTCGTTAAATTCCTTATTAATGAGTTGATTAACTATGTTTCACCATGGAATATATTATATGTAGATTTCTTTCACCCATTTATGATACCCTACTCTTCCCCTAAAAAATTTATTGAACTTATTAACTCTTATCTAAAAGAAAGAAATATCGAGCATAAAGATTTTTATCTTTTTATTGATGAGGTTCAAGAGTTAGATGAATGGCATAAAGTGTGTGAGTATTATAGAAACAAAGGAGTAAAAGTAGTAATTACAGGATCCAATGCTTCTTTAATATCAGAAGATATAGGATACCTCTTAGTTGGAAGACATATAGATTATGAAATATTCCCCTTATCGTTGAGAGAATACATAAAATGGAAAAACATAAATTTAAAAGTAGAAAATCCTTTAGATGTTGTTGAGAAATATACTTTTTCTTCGTTTCCCGAGTATGTAATTTACGAAAATAAAGAAGTATTGTCTCAAATATTCTCTGATATTGTTTATAGAGATTTATTTTGGAGGCATAATGTTAGAGATAGAGATAAAATGATGAATCTAATAGGATACTTGCTTGAAAATATAGGGAGATATGTATCTTATAATAGCATTAGTAGAGCAATAGGCATTTCAGAGAAAACTGCAGCAGAATTTTTAGGATATTTACAAAATACGTATCTATTCTTTTTATTAAAGAGGTATAGTATGAAAACTCAGGATATAATAAAATCCCCTCGTAAAGTTTATATCATTGATAATTCTTTCTCTATTTTAAAGAGAGTAAAATCTCTAGAAGACAAAGGAAGATATATGGAAAATTTAGTTTTTATAGAGTTAAAAAGAAGAAAAAAGGAATTTTATTACTATCTTACAAAAGAAGGCTATGAAGTTGATTTTTTGATTAAAGAAGGCATGCAGATAAAAGAGTTGATACAAGTCAGTTATAATGTTTATGACGAAGATACATTTAAAAGAGAAATACGCGCTTTATTACATGCTAAGGAAGATCTTAACTTAGGAGATGATGTTCCTTTAACAATTATAACCTGGGATTACGAAGATGAGAAAGAAATAGAGTGGTGGAGGAAAAAAGGCAGGATAAGGTTTGTTCCGTTATGGAAGTGGTTGTTAAGATTATAGCTATGCTATCCCGCACCTCCTTGAACCTTTACTATATTCTTCTGCATCTCTCCAAGTTTTTCTCGTAAGTTCTTCTCTTGCTTCTCTAACGTTTTTACTCTTAACTCTAAAGTTTCCTTTAATTCTTTAAGTTCCTTCTCAACCTCTTTTTTATCTTTTTTAATCATAATCGTACCAGCAATTTTATAAATATCATCCTCCTCCTTGGCTTTGCTTATTTCGTTTAACGCATTCTCCACTTCATTAAGTTGCACAACAAATTGCTCCTTCTGCATAACAACAAGTTGCCATTGCTGGTAAAGATTAGCATATTGTTGATTTAGCTCATCCAATGTTTTACTCATTCTCTCACCCCTGAATCAAAGTTATTTTACGGGATTTAACAGGAATTTTCTTGGTTGAAGCAACTACTTTAACTCCTTTAGTCTCTGCCACCTTTAGCAATGCAGATGTTACCTCTCCATCAGTAACAACAACATAAGCCTTTTCCACTTGCTTTAAAGCATTGGCAAGTTCCTTTACTGGAACCCTTCCTAATAACTGAAGATTTTCATCAAAAATAGCAGAGGCTCTTGTACCAAGTATCTCTTCAAGTTGTTCATTAACTAAAGTCTTAACCTCCTCAGGTAAATCTCCTTTTGCAGAAGTTTTGGTTTTTGCAATAGATCCGTTTTGTTGTTTTTTAGGTTCCTGTTTCTTTTGTGGTTTTTCTTCCTTAACCTCAATCGTAGGTATTTGTTTTTTATTAACGGGCAATCTGTCACGTAAAGCTTTAAACACTTCTTTTTTTGTTAGCTCCTCAACCTCTTTACCAGGAGGTGCTCTTGCTATGTAATCTATTTCCGCACCCATGTCCTGCAACTCTTTCAAAATCAAATCCCCTCCACGATCGCCATCTAAAAACACAGTTACAATTTTCTCCTTAGATAAATTAACTACTTCATCATTTATAGAAGTACCGCCAATAGCAATAGCATTCTTAACCCCGTGTTTTAGCAAATTAATAACATCTGCCCTTCCTTCAACAAATATTACTTCTTCAGATGTGGCAACATCAGGACCAGCGGGCATGCCTTTATACTCTGTAATTTCTCCTGCTCTTACAGCCTGTAAAATTTCTTCAGTTAAAACATTCAAATCAGGTACTTGCGATAATAAAGAAGCTAATAAATCCTTAGCTCTCTCCGTAATATACTTACGTTTTATAGTTCTTAAGTCTTCCAAGGCCTCAACTTTAATTTCAGCATCACACGGACCTATTCTCTCTATAGTCTCAATAGCAGCAGCTATTAATGCAGATTCTGTACTTCCTAAACTTGAAGGAATAATTATTTCTCCTGTTGTCTTTCCTTTTTCAACTTTAATATTAACAACATCTATTCTACCTATTTTACCTGTACGTTGCAACTCCCTCAAATCCAAATCTGGTCCTAGCAATCCTTCAGTTTGACCAAATAAAGCTCCAATAATATCTGGTTTTTCAACAACACCATTTGCGTAAAACTTAGCTCTAACCACATATTTGATAGATGTTTGTGCTAACTTTGCCATTAAAATCACCTCCTATCCAAACGATAGGTTGCTTAGAGAAAATAGTGAAGTGATGAATTAATAATCATGATCTCTAAGCAACCTGTGAAACTCATTCTCAGTGATATTTTCAATGAATAAAGTCTTACGACTGAGTTTCTTACCTTTAATAATAATAACCTTATTTTTAAATAGTTTTTCTAATTCCCGACATATTTCCTCGTTTGCTTTTCCTTGTTCTGCCTTGCTTTTCACTTCTACTATAAC